>JBNMJR010000060.1:0-11326 GCA_050873925.1 Acetatifactor sp. | reverse complement strand
GTCCGGAAGAGATCGAGGGTGTAAAAGAGACCTTCCGGAAGCTGACTAAGTTCCAGGAAAGCGAAGATGCGAAGGAAGATCTGGAGAAGATCCCTCTGTTAAAGCGGGAAGATATGAAAAAAGAGGCAAATCTTCCGGTAAACGAAGTACGGAGCATCGGAGATACCACGCTTTTGTATCATGACCTGTTTACCAACGGCATCGGATACTTACGCCTGATCTTCAAACTGGATCAGATCCCCGGAAAATATTTTCCGTATATCGGTATTTTAAAAGGGTGTCTCGGACTGCTGAACACAGAGCATTATGCTTACGGGGACCTCTATAACGAGATGAATCTGGTCACCGGCGGCATGGCTGCGGTGAACAATGTCTACGGTAAATTACAGAATACGGATGAGTTCACACTGACCCTGGAACTGAAGACGAAGGTATTCTATGACCGCATTGCGGAAGCTGTTGACCTGATGCGTGAGATTGTCATGACCAGTGATTTCACGGATACCAAGAGGCTGTATGAGATCCTGGCGGAGGGCAAGTCCCGGATGCAGGCACAGATGACCTCCGGCGGGCACAGTGTGGCAGCCGGAAGAGCCATGTCTTATGGCAGCATTCCCGGAGCCGTGAGTGAAGAAATCTCCGGCATCCCGTTCTACCGTCTGACCGCAGACCTGGAAGCACATTTTGATGAGAAAAAAGAAGAACTGGTGGAGATCTTACAGACCTTATTAAAAATGATCTTCCGTCCGGAAAATCTTATGGTGGATTTCGTCGGCGAGGAAAAGGCAGTAGCTCTTCTGGATGCCCCGGTAGAAGCCTTCAAGGCGGCACTCTATACGGAAAATGTAGAAAAAGAACATTATATTCCGGAAATCTCCCGGAAGAACGAAGGTTTCTTAACCTCCGGGCAGGTCAACTATGTATGCCGTGCCGGCAATTTCCGCAAGAGCGGACTGAAATATACCGGAGCTTTAAGAGTGCTGAAAGTCATGATGGGCTATGAATATCTGTGGGTCAATGTCCGCGTGAAGGGCGGTGCTTACGGCTGTATGTGCAGCTTCGGCAGATCCGGTGACAGCTATTTTGTCTCCTACAGAGACCCGAACCTGGGCAAGACCATTGAAACTTACGAGAAAGCAGCGGATGCCATTGCAGAGTTTACCGCAGATGAGCGTACCATGACCCAGTATATCATCGGTGCCGTCAGTGATCTGGATGTACCCATGAACCCGGCGGCAAAGGGACTGTATTCCTTAAGCGCTTATATGACAGGACTGGATAATGCCACTTTACAGAGAGAACGCGACGAACTGTTATCTGCCACAGAGGAGGACATCCGTGCACTGTCCGCACATATCCGGGCATTTATGCAGGAGGATCTGCTCTGTGTTGTAGGTACGGCTTCCAAAGTGAAAGAAGAGCAGGAGAGATTCCTGAAGGTGGAAAATCTCTTTTAAAAAAATAATAATCAGCAAAGAACTTCTGTGAGAATATTTCGTTTATAGGGGTGAAACACATAAAAAGCAGGCGGCAGACGGGAACACCGGGCAACCGGAGCGCTCGTCCGCAGAACGGAGAGGGTTATGAAAAAACGAAATTTTGAAACAAAGATCATTACAGGGTTACTTACGGCGGGGATGGTATTTTCCCTTACAGCATGTGGAAGCGCTGCGGGCAGCAAATACGGCATCAACGATCTGATGGATGCGGATTTTGCGGTAGCATCTTCCAACGAGACGGCGTCGGCCTCGGCGCAATATTATGATGGCGGATTCGGCACAGACACCGCAGAGAGTGCGGAAGCGGCGGACAACACGGTAACGGAAGAAGGTGCTGTCAGTGTGACCACCACAGAGCGGAAACTGATCAAAAACGTGGACATGAACGTGGAGACCAGAGAATATGACAAGCTCCTTTCCGCCGTGGAAAACAAGGTGACAGAACTCGGCGGTTACATAGAAAGTCTGGATGCCTATAACGGCAGTAGTTATTACAATTACCGTTCCACCAGAAATGCCAACATGACGATCCGTATTCCGAAGGAACGTCTGGAGGAGTTCTTAAATACCGTATCGGATCTGGGCAACGTGACCAGCCGCTCGGAGAATGTACAGGATGTGACGCTGACCTATGTGGATCTGCAGAGCCACAGAGATGCTCTGCAGACCGAACAGGAGAGATTGTTACAACTGCTGGAGCAGGCGGAGAGCATCGAAGATATCATCACCATTGAACAGCGTCTGTCCGATGTGAGATACCAGCTGGAAAGTATGGAATCCCAGTTAAGAAGTTATGATAATCAGGTTGACTACAGCACCGTATACCTCTATATTGATGAAGTAGAAGTATATACTCCGGTAGAGGAAGAGACTGCATGGGAACGGATCTCTACAGGATTTCTGGACAGCCTGAAGAGCATCGGTGAAGGAATGAAGGAAGCGGCCATCTGGTTCGTGATCCATATCCCTTATCTGGTGATCTGGGCCATCGTGATCGCGGTGATCGTACTGATCTTAAAGAAGATCAGAAAGCGCACGAAGCGGATCCGCGCGGAGGAACAGAAAAAGTTCGCAGAGCAGGAAGCAAAGATGCAGAAGACTTTGCAGGAAACGGCAGACAATACCGCAGACAATACCGTCGGCCACCAGACCGGTGACTGACAGAAAGCGGTCAGCAACAATTACAAGAACAGGAGAAATAAAAATGAACGAAAATCCGGCATACAAATCCGGCTTTGCCACACTGATCGGACGTCCCAACGTAGGAAAGTCCACCCTGATGAACCGACTGATCGGACAGAAGATCGCCATTACGTCCAACAAACCTCAGACCACCCGCAATCGTATCCAGACGGTTCTGACACTGGAAGAGGGCCAGATCGTATTCCTGGATACTCCCGGTACCCACAAGGCGAAAAACAAGCTGGGTGACTATATGGTCAATGTTGCGGAGCATACGTTAAACGATGTGGATGTGATCCTGTGGCTGGTGGAGCCCACAAATTTTATCGGTGCCGGAGAACGTCATATCATCGAACAGCTGAAGAAGACCAAGACTCCCGTGATCCTGGTGATCAACAAGACGGACACCGTGAAAAAGGAAGAGATCCTGGCATTTATAGATACCTACCGCAAGGAACTGGATTTTCAGGAGATCGTTCCGGTGTCCGCACTGAAGGGAGACAACACGGATGTACTGATCCAGTGCATTTTGAAATATCTGCCTTACGGCCCGGCATTTTACGATGAGGATACCATCACCGACCAGCCCATGCGTCAGATCGTGGCGGAGCTGATCCGGGAAAAGGCCCTGAGACTTCTGTCGGAGGAAATTCCTCACGGCATTGCGGTGACGGTGGAGAGCATGAAAGAGAGAGGCC
Source organism: Acetatifactor sp. (assembly GCA_050873925.1). Lineage (GTDB taxonomy): Bacteria > Bacillota > Clostridia > Lachnospirales > Lachnospiraceae > Acetatifactor. Next base: position 7,947 of record JBNMJR010000060.1, on the reverse strand, counting down.
GGATCTGTGACATCGAGGCCACGATCATCTGTGAGAGAGATTCCCACAAGGGTATCATTATCGGCAAAGGCGGTCAGATGCTGAAAAAGATCGGTTCCCAGGCCCGCCCGGAGATCGAGGATATGCTGGAAATGAAGGTCAATCTGCAGCTTTGGGTGAAAGTGAAGAAGGACTGGAGAGACAGCGACATCTTATTGAAAAACTTCGGATATAATCCGAAAGACATTGAGATGGGCGAATAGAAAAACGAAATTTGCAGACCCTATTTTTACAGAGGATATTACACTGATAGAAGAGGGGGATGCGTAAGATGCGATTCACGAATTACTGGCAGCAATTTGAACATACCGGCAGAGTGGAGGATTACCTGAAATACCTGCAAAATGCGGGAAAGGAGGAGCTTCCGTCTGCCGTGGAGTGCAAAAGCCCCCTGGTGGATTGCAGGGCGGAGGGGCGTACAGACCTGTCCGCAGGGGAGGATAGATCATGCAGGAATCCCTGTATGTAACGGGAATTGTATTAAAACAGACACCTTTCGGTGAATATGACAGGCGGGTATGCCTGCTTACCAGAGAAAAAGGGAAGATCACTGCTTTTGCCAGAGGGGCGAGAAAGCCCGGCAACCGGCTGGCGGCAGCGACCAACCCTTTTGCTTTTGGCTCTTTTCGTCTGTATGAAGGACGGAACTCCTATACGATATCGGAAGCGGAGATCCGGAACTATTTTCCGGAACTGATGACGGACTACGTGGGAGCCTGCTACGGCATGTATTTCGCGGAAGTGGCGGATTTTTACTGCCGGGAGAACAACGATGAGAGAGAAATGATGAAACTGGTGTACCAGTCCCTGCGGGCTTTGTGTGCACCAGCACTTCCCAATGAACTGGTACGCAGTATTTTTGAACTGAAAGCCATCGTTGTCAACGGAGAATATCCGGGAGTACCAGAGGGACGCAAACTGGAAGAATCCACACGGTATGCACTGAATTACATAGCGGAGAGTTCCGTGGAAAAGTTATATACCTTTACCGTATCGGACAAGGTTCTTGCTGAACTTTCACAGATCGCGTCGGAATATCGGAAGCGTTTCATGGACAGGTCGTTCAAAAGTCTTGAAATACTGAAAACTCTATGTTAAAATCGGTTATGGCTGATGCCAAAAAAGGAGACTCATTTATGAGGCAGAATAGAATAAAAAAGTTTCTTGCGGCAGGATTGTCGGGGCTTTTGATACTGGCACTCACAGGCTGCGGCCAGACGGCGAAGCTTCCGGAGACAGTGGTGAATACTTCTCTGGTGGTGGAGAAAGACGGAAAAGTAACCTCTTATCTGGTGAATACTTTTGATAAAGACTTTTACACTCTGGACGGTCTGGAAGAGATGGTCCGTGAGGAAGCGGAAGAGTTCAATGCCGCACATAAGGATGCTGAGGCAGAGGCTATGACCGTCAGGTCGGTACAGATGCTGGATGGCGGGGCCATGGTCCAGGTCGTACAGGAGTTTGACAGTGCGGACAGCTATGCCGAATACAACGAACAAGACCTGTTCTACGGGACCCGGGTGGAAGCGCTGGCACAGGGACTTAACGTGAATCTGGAGCTTGTGAATGTAGCGGACGGTACTCCGGCGGATTCCGAGAAGCTGAATAAGGCGTTGGAGAAGAACCATCTGATCATTACAAATGCAAGCGCATATATATACTGTCCTTACCCGGTGCTGTATGTCAGCGAGGGTGTGGTCATGGGAGAGGACGGTTATGTGGACGCCTCCCAGTCCGATGGTGTCGTTACGATACTGATGAAAAAATAGGCTTTACAGTAATACAAATATAGAGCAAGAAAGGTTTGGTACTGACATGGAAAAGACAATGGATAAGATCGTAGCCCTGGCAAAAGCAAGAGGTTTTGTATATCCCGGTTCCGAGATCTACGGAGGCCTGGCAAATACCTGGGATTACGGTAACCTTGGCGTAGAGCTGAAGAATAATGTGAAAAAGGCATGGTGGCAGAAATTCATTCAGGAGAGCCCTTACAACGTAGGTGTGGACTGCGCGATCCTGATGAATCCTCAGACCTGGGTGGCCAGCGGACATCTGGGCGGTTTCTCCGATCCTCTGATGGACTGTAAGGAGTGCCATGAGCGTTTCCGTGCAGACAAACTGATCGAGGATTTCTGTGAGGAGAACGGTATTGCCATCGAAGGCAGCGTAGATGCATGGAGTCAGGAAGAGATGAAGAATTTCATCGAAGAACACAATGTTCCCTGTCCTACCTGCGGCAAGCACAACTTCACCGACATCCGTCAGTTCAACCTGATGTTCAAGACTTTCCAGGGCGTTACCGAGGATGCCAAGAATACTGTATACTTAAGACCCGAGACTGCACAGGGTATTTTCGTTAACTTCAAAAATGTACAGAGAACTTCCCGCAAGAAGATTCCTTTTGGTATCGGACAGATCGGTAAGTCCTTCCGTAACGAGATCACTCCCGGTAACTTCACCTTCCGTACCAGAGAATTCGAGCAGATGGAGCTAGAGTTCTTCTGCGAGCCCGGTACCGATCTGGAATGGTTCCAGTACTGGAGGGGCTTCTGCCGTGACTGGCTGCTGTCTCTGGGTATCAAGGAAGACGAGATGAGACTTCGTGATCATTCTCCCGAGGAACTGTGCTTCTACAGTAAGGGAACTACCGATATCGAGTTCCTGTTCCCCTTCGGCTGGGGCGAACTGTGGGGCATTGCGGACAGAACCGATTACGATCTGACCCAGCATGCCAATACCTCCGGTGAGGATATGACATACTTCGATGACGAGAAGAAGGAAAAATATATTCCTTACGTTATCGAGCCTTCTCTTGGCGCAGACAGAGTGGTTCTGGCATTCCTGTGTGCCGCTTATGACGAGGAAGAACTGGAGGGCGGCGATGTGCGTACCGTGCTTCATTTCCATCCCGCACTGGCACCTGTGAAGATCGGTGTGCTGCCTCTGTCCAAGAAACTGAACGAGGGTGCGGAGAAGATCTACGCAGAGCTTTCCAAGAAATACAACTGTGAATTTGATGACAGAGGAAACATTGGTAAGAGATATCGTCGTCAGGACGAGATCGGAACTCCTTTCTGCGTAACTTACGATTTTGATTCCGAGACAGATGGCTGCGTTACCGTACGTTTCCGTGATTCCATGGAGCAGGAGCGTGTTGCTATCGCAGATCTGGATGCTTACTTTGCGGATAAGTTTACATTCTAAGATCATTATTCAGGAGCAGAAAGATTTTTCTGCTCCTTTTCTATATCTTTTTCTATTGGTACGAAAACTTTGATATTTACAGTGGAGGGGACAACGTGGAACTGATCGAAGTGTTTCAGATTCTGGGAATCGAACAGACAAAAGACGAAAGGGCGCTGAAAAATGCCTACCGTGCAAAACTTGCGGTGACGAATCCGGAGGACGATCCGGAAGGCTTCAAGCGCCTGCGGGCGGCTTACGAGGAGGCCTGCCGTTATGCCAGAACACCGGATGCGGAAGAAAATGAGGAGGCGGAACAGACTCTGGAGGACGACACTCCCGCGGGACAGTGGGTGCGTGGCGTTCGCAGGATCTATGAGAATATTACGGACCGCTGCAACGTGGAAAAATGGAAAACACTTTTTGAGGCGGATGCCTTTCTTTCTCTGGAGGAAGAGGAAAACTGCACCACATATCTGCTTCGTTTTCTTATGGAACATTTTAAACTGCCGACCGCAATCTGGAAGCTTTTGGATGAGAAGATTCATATTGTGCAGAATGCAGGGGCACTCAGGGAACGTTTCCCGGCACAGTTTGTAAGCTATATGGTACATAAGTGTGAATCCGGGGAAGAAGTGGATTTTTCCGAGTTTGAGGGAGCGGAAGATGCGGATTACGATCAGTTTCTGCAATATTATGACAGAGCTTATCAGGCATTGCAGGAGAAAAAACTGCAGGAAGCGGAGCAGATGATCGGATGTGGAGATGCCCTTGGGATCACTCATCCTGTTATGGAGATCTGTCGTGCGTCCCTCTATGAAGGAAAGGGACAGACGGAAGAAGCCATTGCTTTGTTAAAGGAACTGTCGGCAAAATATCCGGAGGACGATCTGATCGCTTACAATACCGCAGAGATGCTCTGGAGAAATGACGGTCACCCGGAAGCTGCGGCAATCTATGAGGGACTGCTGGAGAAGCTGCCGAAACACTATATGGCAAACCTGCGCCTGACTGACTGGTATTATGAACAGGGAAAATACAAAGAAGCAAAAAAATGTGCAGAAGAGATCCTTTCTGTCGGAGGAGACGATGCTTTTTTGGAGACACTGCAGAAGATCAACACGGAACTGGAACGGGAAATGGAGCGGGAATATGCCGAGAACCATGATCCCGGTCTGGGACTGGATCTGGGCTGGTGCTATCTGCAGGATGGCAGGACCGACCTGGGAATCCGCACGGTCATGTCACTGGAAGAAAAAGTTCCCGCGGACAGACGTGAGGAATATCTGGGACTTATGACGAAACTGCTGGCAGAAGCGGCAGAATATGAGAAAGCAATTTCCATGGCAGCCGAATGGGAAGAAAGCCTGGAGAAGAAGATCCTCCGGGATACGGATGCCGAAGAAGAGGAAAAAGACAGAGACCGGATAAGACAGTCCCATATGATCCGGATGCAGTGCTATCGGGCATATGGCTATATACAGCCGGAAAAATTCGCCGAGGCCGTTGCGGAAGCGGAAAAAGCAGAGACCGGTACTCCGAAGGACATCGGAATGCTGATCGAAAAGGCCCAGATCTATGTGGAAATGGAAGAATATGAGCGCTGTGCGGAGATCTCCCGGAGACTGATCGAAGATTATCAGGTCTATGCGGCATATGCCAACGAACTGGAAGCGGCAAAGCGCCAGTGGAATGCCGCCGGAGTGATCCAGAACGGCAGAGCCTGTATCAGCTATTTCCCGGGATGTCAAGGCCTATGAAATGATGGCAAAAGTATATATGGATCTGGCACATCCGGAGGAACTGAAAGCATTGCTGCAGGAGGCAAAGGAGAACAACGTAAAAAGTGTGATCCTGGATGCCTATGAGTGGCAGCTGACCAATACCGGACTTCCGCAGGAGAAGATGAATGAGGCCATTAACAAATTCCGGAAGGAATATCTGAGCAAACTGGAAGCGGGAAAGACCATATTTTACAGGAGAGGCCTTCCGATTATCACGGAATATCTCTATGCTTACCCCTGTGAATTTTTACTGGTGGAGCGGGGAGATTTCCACAAGGCCGCAGGCTGTCTGGAGGCTGCAAAAGGAGATTATGAAAAGGCACTTTCCGCCAACCCGGCGAATCCGTTTGCCTGGAAGGGACTGGCGGAGATTCACAGATGTCGCGGCAAATACGATGAAGCCATGATCTGTCTGCGAAAATGTGTCTTTTTCTATGAAAAGGGCGGAACACAGCAGAACGTCTGGCCGGAACTGATCGCAGAACAGGCGGAAATTTATTTCCTGTTGGGCAACACGGAGACGGCGGAACAATTTTACCGAAAATACCGGGAGGTTACGGGAACTGCCGGGGAGAGAGACAGAGAGCGTATGAAGGCATTTGCCAGATGCCTGGCATGCAATGATAAGACCACGGAAGGATTAAAGGTTCTGGAAAAGGCATTTGTCAATGTACTGGATGCGGCAGGAGAGAAGCTGGATCTGTGTGTCTGGTGCGGGGAAAAGACGATTGCCGGTAATATTCTGACATCGTGGCCGGAGAAGATCGAACTGATCGGGAAAAACACCGGGAATACTCAGGAATATTTTGAAGAGTACTTTTTCCATCTGGGATGGTACGGACTGATCTGCGGTTCCGGAAAAGTGGCCATCAAGAATATGGACAAGGCGCTGATCTTTCATAAGGAAGATCTCAGCAAAAAGGATGCCATTGCGGATCTGATTCTGGCATGCATTCTGTACGGAGACAGGAAAAAAGGTGCCGATTATGCACAGGCTCTGAAAGCCTGCATGGAGAGAGAAGATAAAAGCGGTGAGGATGTGTACCTGAAGTGGCCGAAGCTTCGGATCGTACATGAATATCTGGCGGGATATTATACCTCCACCGATGAGGAACAGGATACGCTTCTGGAACTGGGCAAAGACTGTTCCTTCTGCCACGGCTGTGTACATCCCGTCTGCGAGGAACTGGAGGTAGTACGGATCCTGCAGCTGTTGAAAAAAGGGCAGGAGAAGGAAGCCATGGAACGGCTGGAGAGACAGATGCAGGGACATCCCGGAATGGGATTACAGGCCATCCGGCACCGGTATCAATCGGAACAGGGGCAGGGAGAAGCGGAACAGGTGAAGAAAGACACGGATCCTGCTGTAGCCGCTTTTCACAAGGAAAAGCCACAGTCGGAGAAACGGGGATTCTGGCAGAGACTGTTCGGCAAAAAGTAAAATATTAAAATGAAGAGAGAAGAAAACATATGATAGTCGGAATCGATTTGGGAACCACCAACAGTCTGGTGGCAGTATTTACGGAGGAGGGGCCTAAGATTATCCCCAACCGTCTGGGAAAACATCTGACACCCTCTGTGGTCAGCGTGGATGAGAACGGCAATGTCTATGTGGGGGAGACGGCACAGGAGCGCAGAAACCTCTATCCCGACAGTGTGGCGCAGGCATTTAAGCGCAGCATGGGAACGGATCGTACTTATGATCTGTCCGGCAAAAAGTTCCGCCCGGAAGAATTGTCCAGCATGATCCTACGTTATCTGAAAGAAGATGCGGAAGCCTATCTGGGGGAAGAGGTCACGGAAGCGGTGATCAGTGTGCCGGCCTATTTTGATGATAAGAGACGAAAGGCCACCAAGCGGGCCGGAGAACTGGCGGGGCTGAAGGTGGAGCGTATGATCTCAGAGCCTACGGCAGCGGCAGTGGCCTACGGACTGTATGAGAAGGAAAAAGACACCAGATTTCTGGTATTTGACCTGGGCGGAGGAACCTTTGATGTCTCCATTCTGGAGCTGTATCACAATATTTTGGAGGTACGGGCGGTAGCCGGAGACAATTATCTGGGAGGAGAAGATTTCACGGAAGTAATGTCGAAACTTTTCCTGCAAAAGACGGGGCTGCATTATAAGGATCTGTCGGAAAAAGAGCAGGTGCGCCTCTATAAAAAAGCAGAAGAAGCCAAGCGGGGAATCAGCGATCAGACTTCGGTGACCATAGAACTTACGCTGGGAGAAGAGACCAAAACGGCAGAGATCACTCTGAAAGAATATGAGGAAGAGTGCGAAGAACTGTTAATGAAGATCAGGGAGCCGGTGAAGAAGAGTCTGGCGGATGCGGGACTGAAGCTGTCGGATATTGATGAGGTACTGTTGATCGGCGGAGCCACCAGGCTTTCGGTGGTCAGAGATTTTCTGATCCGGCTGTTCCGCAAATTCCCGGATACGAGAATGAATCCGGATGAAGCCGTGGCATTGGGCGCAGCAATCCAGGCGGCCATGAAGGAACGCCGGGCGGAAGTGAAGGAAGTCATTCTGACGGATGTCTGCTCCTTTACGTTGGGAACGGAAGTCGTGGTGGAATACGAGGAAGGCAAGTTCGAAGACGGCCGTTTCTGCCCTATCATTGAGCGCAACACCGTGATCCCCGCCAGTCATACGGAGCGGCTGTACACCGTCAGAGACAATCAGGATAAGGTGCGTGTCCGGGTATTACAGGGAGAGAGCCGTTTCGCCAGGAACAATCTGTTCCTGGGGGAACTGAACATTGATGTTCCCAAAGGACCCAGGGGCAGTGAGGCCGTGGACGTGACGTACACTTACGACATCAATTCTCTGTTGGAGGTGGAAGTCAAGGTGGTATCCACCGGTCTGACCCGGAAAATGATCATCAAGGGACAGGACAACCAGATGACGGAGGAAGAGATCCAAAAGCGTATGGAAGAAT
>JBNMJR010000059.1:0-11401 GCA_050873925.1 Acetatifactor sp. | reverse complement strand
GCGTTTCACAGCCAAAAGCTATGCGAAGCTCATCACCAAGTATCACTGCAACTTTATTGCAGGAGTGCCCACGCTCTACGAAGCGCTGCTGCGTCTGCCGAGCATGGAGGGTGCGAACCTCAGTTCCCTCAAAGGCGTATTCTCCGGTGGTGACAGCCTGAGTATTGAGTTGAAGAAGAAACTGGATAAATTTCTCTACTCCCACGGCGCACCTGTACCGGTACGCGAGGGCTACGGCACCACCGAGACCGTCACAGCCTGCTGCCTGACCCCTCCCCACATGTTCAAGGAGGGAAGCATCGGCGTTCCCTTCCCGGACACCTACATAAAGATCGTCGAACCCGGCACCGAGAAAGAGGTTCCCTACGGCACGGAGGGCGAGGTTCTGCTTGCCGGTCCCACCGTAATGAAGGAATACATGAAACACCCCGACGAGACTGCGCAGACCCTGCGACATCACGCCGATGGCCTCACATGGGTCTACACCGGCGACCTCGGCACGATGGACCAGGAGGGCTTCGTTTACTTCCGCGGCCGTGCCAAGCGCATGATCGTTTCCTCCGGCTACAATGTCTATCCCGGTCAGATCGAAAACATCCTCGATGCGAACGAGATGGTCCAGATGTCCTGCGTCATCGGCATTCCCGATCCCTACCGGATGCAGAAGGTCAAAGCGTTCGTAAAGCTTGCTGCCGGCATCCCCGCCAACGATGAGACCCGTCAGGCACTGATGAGCTATTGTTCCAGGAACATCGCGAAGTACGCCATGCCCTGCACCATCGAGTTCCGCGACGAGCTTCCCAAAACCCTCGTCGGTAAGGTGGCCTACCGCGTCCTGGAAGAAGAGGAACTGGCAAAACGCACCGCGGAGGCGGCTGCCGCACCCGCGGTGTAAGAAAAGCAATAAATAAATCTACAAAGTCACCATCTGCATAAAAATCCCGGAAAGCATACGCCTTCCGGGATTTACGGATTGTTCTGTTATTTTAAATACTTTCCCGCATCCTGTTCCAGTTCCTTCCATACCGTATATTTTGCTCCGTTATCCTCAAAGAACTGCTTCAGATCCCGGTTCAATGCACTCATCTCGTCCACTGCGTTCATGGCGTGATCGGATGCGCAGATCTTACCAAGGCCGGTGGCACACATGAGTTTGAAGAACCGCAGGCAGGTCTTGCGGTACTTCTCACTTTCGAAGTTCTTGTCCTCTATGGGGAGAATCTCATGGCCGGCATTCCGGATGGCGCGATACCCCTCAATATTCGCATCGATCATCCGCTGGAAATATGCCGTATTTCCTTTCAGCTTTTTCAGATCACCATCCTCTTTGTAACATGCAAACGTTACCGGCAGTACAAACGCTGCGTGGCTCAGAAGATAATCCTCCATATTCGGTTCGTAGGCCACTTTATATTTGGTACCGGCGAAGATCTGATCGATCAGCTGCTCATTGGAGGATGCACCTGCAATCTGTCCAATGGTGATTTTCTTGAGATCCACGGATGCTACCCGGTCGCTCTCCCGATGTCCCGCCGAGGAGGCAAAGGCAAACAGAACGTTTTTCTCCGGCAGCGCCTCAGTAAGTGCCTTTGCCCGCACGTTATTGCCTATAAACACAATATTTTTCGTGGGATTAGCCCGCAATGCCTCCAGAATCCCATCTATCTGCGTATAACGCACTGCAACAAAGATCACGTCATATTGATCCTCCGGGGTAAGTTCCGTCACCACCGGAATACGGCTTACCGATACTTTGGGGGAAAACTTATCCTTAATCCGCAGTCCGTTCTTCTGAATCTCCTCCGCCCAGTTTCCCCGCGCAAGCAGTGTGACCTCTTTTCCGGCACGAAACAGATTCCTCGCAAGATTACAGCCCAGCACACCGGCACCGAATACTAAAATTTTCATAGCAAAATCGCCTCTTTCTGATGTATGATCGTATGTTTTTAGTTAGTCTCATCTAACTAATCACACTATAGCAAAGAGAGCATCAAAAGTCAAACTGCATATAAAAATCCCGGAAAACAAAGTCTTCCGGGATCTGTAAACATATGGAATTGTCTCTTGGGAGAAAATTATCTCTTGGAGAACTGGGGAGCACGACGAGCTGCCTTTAAGCCGTACTTCTTTCTTTCCTTCATACGAGGGTCTCTGGTAAGGAATCCAGCCTTCTTCAGAACGGGTCTGAAGTCGCCGTCTACCTGCAGCAGAGCTCTGGAAATACCGTGTCTGATAGCACCAGCCTGGCCGGTGTATCCGCCACCGCGAACGTTAACCAGAACGTCGAACTTCTCAGCAGTCTCAGTAGCTGCCAGAGGCTGACGAACGATAACCTTCAGAGTCTCCAGACCGAAGTACTCATCAATGCTTCTCTTATTGATTGTAATATTACCATTACCGGGTACTAAATATACTCTGGCGATGGATTTCTTTCTTCTACCGGTTCCGTAGTATCTTTCTGTTTTAGCCATGATTTATTTTCCTCCTCTCAGTCCTTTAGAATGTCAGTACTTCAGGCTTCTGAGCCTCATGCTTGTGCTCAGGTCCTGCATATACGTGAAGCTTGGTGAACATCTGTCTTCCTAAAGGTCCCTTGGGAAGCATGCCCTTAACTGCAAGTTCGATAACCTGCTCAGGCTTCTTTGCTAACTTTTCTCTCAGGGTAGCTTCTTTTAAGCCACCAACGTAATCGGAATGATGATAATATACCTTCTGATCCATCTTCTTACCGGTTACTTTGATCTTCTCAGCATTGATAACGATAACGTTGTCACCGCAGTCGATGTGGGGAGTGAAGATAGGCTTGTTCTTGCCTCTCAGCACTTTAGCAACCTCAGATGCCAGACGGCCTAAGGTCATGTCAGTAGCGTCTACTACATACCATTTTCTATCGATTGTAGCTGGACTAGCCATAAATGTTTTCATTATGTTCCCTCCATATTACTTTCGCCGATTCGTGATCGACTTTTTCAGTGTTCTGGTCCGACGGTAATCTGCAGATGTCCGGCTACATTTTACTTCTTTCCAAAACGGTTGAATACTATATTTCAATGCTTCGTCGGGGCTTTGACTCAGCATATTGAAACACTGTCACAGTCATATATTATATGATACCACTCCATGAGTGTCAAGATTAAATTTATAAAAATTCGTACTTAATTAGTGTCAGTCCATGGGCCGGTGCGGTAGGGCCCGCTGCACTACGGTCTTTTGCCTCCAGAATCGTAAAAATATCCATGGGATCCCTCTTTCCCTGTCCGATGTCCAGAAGAGTCCCGGCAATAATCCTTACCATATTATACAGAAAACCGTTGCCGCAGACCCGGATCACCAGATCATTTTCTCCCTGCTCTTCCACTTCTACGGAATAGAGAGTGCGTACGGTGGATTCCACCTGGGCTCCGGTCTGGCAGAAGCTTTTGAAATCATGCTCTCCTTCCAGATAAGCTGCCGCTTCCTGCATCCAGTTCACATCCAGCTCATGATAGGTAAACAGAGAATACAGCCGCTTCACCGGCATGGGAAATTCCGACCGGTAAATACGGTACTCGTAAGTCTTGCGGCTGTCACATTTCCGGGGATGCCAGTCGCTTTCCACCTGTTCAGACTTCTGGATACGAATATCTTCGGGAAGTCTCTGATTCAGCGCATAGGAGATCTTCTCCGCCGGCATCCGGCTGGTAGTGTCGAACACCGCAATGTTCCCCAGCGCATGCACTCCGGAGTCTGTCCGACTGGCGCCGATGACTTCGATGGGCTCTCTGAGCAGGTCCGTCAGGCACCGGTTCAGTTCACTTTCGATAGTAATGCCGTTATTCTGGATCTGCCAGCCATGGTAATTCGTTCCGTCATAAGCCACGGTCAGGCGAACACGCTTTGTCGTTTTGTCCACCTGTGCTCCCTTTTCCGCTTCCACTGTGTCTCACCTGCTTTCTCTCTAATCATCTGTTCATTGTCATATGTCTTCTATCCTGTTTTTCCGGGCCTTTCAGCATGTCACTCACTGCTACTGCCGCAACTGCATTTTACGGTAAAAACGGCAGACGTCCCACCACAATGCTGATCACCATATATGCTGCGATACAACCGTAAGCAATGTAATCTCTCTTATGGTAAACTAACGGTTTCATCTTCGTTCTGCCCTCACCGCCGCGATAACATCTGGCTTCCATAGCCATGGCCAGGTCGTTGGCTCTGCGAAACGCGGAGATAAACAGTGGTACCAGCAGAGGCACCATGGCCTTGGCACGCTTGAAAATGTTGCCGCTCTCGAAGTCCGCTCCTCTGGCAATCTGTGCCTTCATGATCTTATCCGTTTCTTCTAATAAAATAGGAATGAATCGAAGGGCAATGGACATCATCATGGCTACTTCATGTACGGGCACCTTGAAAACTTTTAAGGGTCCCATCATTTTCTCCATACCGTCCGTCAGGTTATTCGGTGTAGTAGTCAGGGTCATCACGGAGGACCCAATGATCAGCAATGTCAGACGGATAGCCATAGAAATGGCCGTTTTCAGTCCTTCCTGCGTAATGGTCAGCTTCCAGATCGTCAAAAGAGGGGTTCCCGGTGTCAGGAACAGATTAAACACCACCGTGATCATCATCAGCATGACGATGGTCTTCATTCCTTTCACCATGAATTTGAACGGTACCTTCGACAGATGGATCACCATCCCAAGAAACAGGGCGGCGATCAGATAACCCGCATAGTTTTTGAAAAAGAACAGAGAAATGATAAACAGGAGGGTTCCTCCCAGCTTGACTCTGGGATCCATCTTGTGTATCACCGATTCTGTCTGATAATATTGTCCTAATGTAATATCTCTAAGCATATTGCTCCTTACTGGGTTTCCGCCCGCTTTCGTTTTCCGGGTCAGAACCCGCATCTTCCCTCATGCTTCTCTTAACTGTGCTTTGCTTTCCAGACTCTGGCGATCTCTTCCGCTGCTTCCTCGATCGTTGTAGCATCCACATCCACGTCTGCACCTCTTGCCTTCAGATCGTGCATGATATAGGTAACCTGCGGTGCAGCCAGTCCTACCGCTTCCAGTTCTTTGTAATGTTTGAAGACTTCTCTCGGGGTATCGTCATACATGACGCTTCCCTTGTTCATCACAATGATACGATCCACATATTCCGCCACATCTTCCATACTGTGAGATACCAGCAGAATGGTAAGTCCTGTCTCGGTCTGCAATTTCTTGATCTGCTGCAGGATCTCGTCTCTTCCCTTGGGATCCAGTCCCGCCGTCGGCTCGTCCAGGATCAGCACCTCCGGCTTCATGGCCAGCACTCCGGCAATCGCCACACGGCGCTTCTGTCCACCGGACAATTCAAAGGGTGACTGATAAAAAAATTCATCCGGCAATCCGACTTTTTTCAACGCATCGTATGCCCGCAACTCTACTTCTTTTTTATCCAGTCCCAGATTCTTCGGTCCGAAGCAGACATCACTGAATACATCGATCTCAAACAGCTGGTGTTCCGGGTACTGGAATACCAGACCGACCTTACTGCGGAGTTTCTTCATATCATAGTCTTTGTCGTAGATATCTTCGCCGTTAAAATAGATATGGCCGCTGGTAGCACGGATCAGCCCGTTCATATGCTGCATCAGTGTGGATTTACCGGAACCGGTATGTCCGATGATGCCAATGAACTGTCCCTCCGGTATCTTCAGGCAGACATCGTTCAGGGCATGAACTGCCAGAGGCGTATCTTCACCGTATACATAATTTACATGATCTAATATGATAGACATTTTGTCGTATCCTTTCCCAATCGCTCTTAGCTGTTATTTTGCATAGCCCAGTGCCTGCAACAGTTCCTCTCTGGTCAGTATGCCGTCCGGCAGCGGAAGTCCCTTTTTCTTCAACTCATAAGCCAGTAATGTTACCTGCGGTACATCCAGTCTCAGCTTCTTCAACTGTTCCACCTGGGAAAAGATCTCCCGGGGAGTTCCCTGCATGGCAATCTTACCTCCATCCATAACGAACACCTTGTCCGCGTGAATGATCTCTTCCATATAATGAGTGATCAGGATCAGTGTAACACCCTCCACCTGATTCAATCCCCGGACAGCTCGGATGACTTCCTTACGTCCGCTGGGATCCAGCATGGCAGTAGGCTCGTCCAGCACGATACATTTGGGGTGCATGGCCAGCACACCGGCAATGGATACTCTCTGCTTCTGTCCGCCGGAAAGTTTGTTCGGAGAATACTTCCGGTATTCGTACATACCCACAGCCCGCAGGCTTTCTTCCACGCGCTGCCAGATCTCTTCGGTGGGAATGCCCATATTCTCCGGGCCGAAGCCCACATCCTCTTCCACGACCTGTCCGATGATCTGGTTGTCCGGATTCTGGAATACCATACCTGCTGTCTGGCGGATCTTCCAGATATTCTCCTCTTCTCCGGTATCCATGCCGTCCACCCACAATGTTCCCTCTGTAGGATTCAGGATGGCATTCATATGTTTTGCCAGAGTCGACTTACCGGAGCCGTTATGTCCCAGGATAGCTATGAACTGTCCCTGCTCAATATCCAGAGACACATCATTCACCGCCTTGGTGATGCCTTCCACATTGCCCTCTTCGTCCCGGCGGATATATTCGTATACTACATTTTTTGCTTTTATAATTTCCATAATATTCTCCATTCCATAGACGCTAACGCGCCGGAGAGTCTGTTATCTTCTGCTTTTGCAAGATATCGCCCCTATTTTACTAGATTATGCACAGATTTACAACACTTAACGGGGAACTGACCCGACTTTTTCAAAATCTCTTGTACTGCTTTCAAAAAAACATTATAGTTATGCTTGTATCATTCTATTGCAGAATATATTAGAAATTAAAACGAGGAGAAATTCTATGAATCCGATCGATCGCAATAAAATATGGAAGATGGTGGGAATCCTTGCTCTCATCACAGTAGTGGCCGGAGGACTGCTGCGGGTATCCCAGCACAACTCTTACACGTTGGGAGATTATGCCGAGGACAATCCGACGCTTGCCTACCAGACTGCGGAGCCATCCCCTTCCCCTTCTCCCAGCCCGACGCCTGCCGCCGACAATTCTTCCACTAATTCGACAGAAATCCTGCAGGAAGAATCTTCCATGGCGGAAACTGCCGTTCTTACCGGTGTTTCCCTGAACGGAGAGCTTATGGCAGACCAGCGGATCACTCTGTCTGAGGGCTTTTATTATGAGCCCTTATCCGAGAAATTGCAAAGATATATAACAGGTGTTTCTTATCCTGCCACTGTGGATAACTCCGCAGAAAGCTCGGAAGTCCTGTTGAAATCTGTCGAAATCGGCTATGACGATCTGAGATATGTGCATATCCGGCATTATGATTTTGAAGGAAATCCTGCAGAAGGTGAACTGATCTGCAACAAGGCGATCGCACAAGACCTGACGGAGATCTTTTATGAACTGTATTGTAACGAATATCAGCTGGAAAAGGTACTTTTGATTGATGAATATGATGGAGACGATCTTGCCTCCATGGAGGATAATAATACCTCCTGCTTCAATTACCGCCCGGTAGAAGGAACTTCCTCCCTCTCCAAGCATGCACTGGGGCTGGCTATCGATATCAACCCCTTCTATAACCCTTATGTGGCCTATAATAAGGATGGCAGCGAACGGGTATCTCCCGAAAGCGCAGCGGTGTATGCCGATAGAAGTGCTTCCTTCCCTTATAAAATCGATGAAAATGATCTATGTTATCAGCTGTTCAGGGAACATGGCTTCACCTGGGGCGGACATTGGAATTCCTGCAAGGATTACCAGCATTTCCAGAAGGTGGTGGAGTAAGGGTTGGACTGCCGACCAGCCGATAGACCGCAAAGCAACTCGGGAATGCAGGGCATCCCCTCTGCCTGCGCAGTCGACATGTTGCCTCTTAGTATAACTTTTACCCTTGCAGTATAAAAATTTTCTGTAAAGCAAAAAAGCGCTTTCGAAAATGAATCAACTCATTTCCGAAAGCGCTATTCTTATACCTGTTTTATATGCTGTGTATTAAACTAACTCCAGAACAACAGTCATTGCTGCGTCACCTTTACGCTGACCGATCTTAACGATTCTGGTGTAACCACCCTTACGGGTAGCATACTTGGGAGCATACTCATCGAAGAGCTTTGCAACCAGGTCAACTTCCTTGGTGTTCTTTTTCTTGCCTGCTGCATCGGTGGGAACCTCAACTACGGGGTTCAGAACCTTCAGCATCTGACGACGTGCATGAGATCTGGTAGGCAGATCCTTCTTGATCTCCTTCTCAACTTCGTCATATACGGTAACGGTAACACCGTTCTCGATCTTAACCAGCTTGCCATCCTTATCGCGATGGGATTCAGCCAGGACCTTACCGGTCTCCTTGTCAACGATCTGCTTAACGCGCTTGCCGTCCTTGTCCTTGCGGGCAACCTTGGTGGTAACCTTAACAGTTTCGAAGTTATCCTTCTCTTTTACTGCCAGAGCGATCAGTCCGTCAACGATCTTCTGTACTTCCTTAGCCTTAGCTTCGGTGGTAACGATCTTGCCGTTGTTGATTACTGCAGTTACCTGATTTCTTAATAATGCCTTTCTCTGTGCAGATGTTCTGCCGAGCTTTCTGTACTTTGCCATGATAATTTTCCTTTCTCCATTCATGGTACATCCGGCCATGCACTTTGGACTTACTTACCGAATGCGCTGTTTTTAGCCATTTAGAGATAAACCGTATCCGAACACTTTGGTTTTACCGGATACGGAAATCTAACTTTTTATGTTCAGCCGAAATTAGTTCTCATCGCTGGGATTCAGCTGCAGTCCCAGTTCTTTCAGTTTAGCCAGAACTTCTTCCAAAGATTTACGTCCGAGGTTACGAACCTTCATCATATCTTCTGAAGTCTTATTGGTTAACTCTTCTACAGTATTGATACCTGCTCTCTTCAAGCAGTTGTAAGAACGAACGGAAAGCTCCAGTTCGTCGATACTCATCTCCAGAACCTTTTCTTTCTCATCGTCTTCCTTCTCTACCATAACCTCTGCGGTCTTGGCATTCTCGGACAGGTCGATGAACAGATTCAGATGCTCGCTGAGCACCTTGGCAGCCAGGCTGACAGCCTCATCGGGAGCCAGGGTTCCGTTGGTGTATACATCCAATGTAAGCTTGTCGTAATCAGTACTCTGACCTACACGGGTATTTTCTACCGTAACGTTAACTCTCTCTACAGGTGTATAGATAGAATCAATGGCAATAACGCCGATTGGTAAATCTTCGTGTTTGTTCTTGTCGGCACTTACGTAGCCGCGGCCTCTTGTAATGGTCAGCTCCATGTAAAGCTTGGTGTCTTTACCGCTCAGAGTTGCAATTACAAGGTCGGGGTTCAGAATCTCAATATCCTGATCACACTGGATATCAGAAGCTCTTACAACACCTTCGCCTTCAAGCTCGATATATGCAGTCTTAGCCTCGTTGGTCTCACTGTTGTTCTTGATTGCAAGGCTCTTGATGTTCATGATGATCTCAGATACATCTTCCTTTACGCCGGGAATAGAACTGAACTCATGAAGAACACCTTCAATTTTGATCTGGCTCACTGCAGCACCGGGCAGGGAAGACAGCATGATTCTTCTCAGGGAGTTACCCAGAGTAATACCATAGCCTCTTTCCAGGGGTTTTACTACGAATTTACCATACTTTTTGTCTTCTGAAATCTCGCTAACCTCAATATTAGGTCTTTCAAAATCAAACACTGCCAATACCCTCCTTTGCGAACTTTATATGTTGACATGTTCTTACGAACAATATCCCATGGAATAATATTCCACAGGAAATGTTCATTGGGGTTAAATAAAACTTACTTGGAGTACAACTCGACGATAAGCATCTCGTCAACAGGAACATCGATCATTTCTCTGGTGGGCAGATTCTTGATGGTTCCCTTAAAGTTCTCAACATCAGCATCGATCCATTCGGGTACTAATCTTCCAGCAGTTACCTCAAGGATATCCTTGTATCTCTGCATGGACTTAGCGCTCTCTTTGATCTCGATAACATCGCCAGCCTTGATCAGGTAAGAAGGAATGTTTACACACTTACCGTTTACAAGTACATGCTTGTGGTCAACGATCTGTCTTGCTTCTCTTCTGGTTCTTGCAAAGCCCATTCTGAACACTACGTTGTCCAGTCTGCTCTCTAACAGGGTCATCAGGTTTTCACCGGTCATGCCCTTCATTCTATCAGCCTTCTCATAGTAGTTACGGAAAGGCTTCTCCAGAACGCCATAGATGAACTTAGCCTTCTGCTTCTCTCTTAACTGAAGTCCGTACTCAGATACCTTTTTGCCTGCTCTTGCAGAGGTTCTGTTAGACTTCTTGTCATAGCCCAGGTAAGAAGGCTCAAGGCCAAGGGCTCTACATCTTTTCAGTACAGGTACGCGATTTACTGCCATTTTTTTATTTTCCCTTCTTTATACTTCGGAATTGACTTCCGAGGGTTGTTTACAGTGCCGCAATGCGGCACTTTCATCCAACTTGTTCTAATGTTACTTCATTCACTGTTCCGTCTGACGACGGGCTCTCACTAAACGCGACGACGCTTAGGAGGACGGCATCCATTGTGAGGTACAGGAGTTACATCACAAATGCTTAAGACATCCAGTCCACTTGCAGACAGAGCTCTGATTGCTGCTTCACGTCCTGAACCAGGACCCTTTACGAATACGTCAACGGACTTTAATCCGTGAACAAGAGCAGCCTTTGTTGCTGTTTCAGCAGCCATCTGTGCAGCATATGGAGTAGATTTCTTTGAACCTCTAAAACCAAGACCACCGGCACTTGCCCAGCTAAGAGCATTACCTTCAGCATCAGTTAACGTTACGATTGTGTTGTTAAAAGAAGACTGAATATGTGCCTGTCCGCGTTCAACGTTTTTTCTTACACGCTTTTTTGTTACTTTCTTTGCAACTTTTTTAGCCATTTTAAACTAACCTACTTTCTCATTTCCTGGGGATGCTTACATTTGCTTCCCTCTCACAGTTACATTACGATCTTAATTACTTCTTCTTGTTTGCCACCGTGCGCTTAGGTCCCTTACGAGTTCTTGCGTTGGTCTTAGTCTTCTGACCACGAACAGGAAGTCCTTTACGATGACGAATACCACGATAGCAGCCGATTTCCTGAAGTCTCTTGATATTCAGAGCGATTTCTCTTCTCAGATCACCTTCTACCATAACGCCAAGCTTTTCGATAGCTTCACTGATCTTCTTTACCTCATCATCGGTAATATCTCTCACTCTGGTATCAGGATTTACACCTGCTTCTGCTAACAGCTTGTCAGCAGTAGGTCTGCCTATTCCATAGATATAGGTCAAACCGATCTCAATTCGTTTTTCTCTAGGTAAGTC
>JBNMJR010000058.1:0-11771 GCA_050873925.1 Acetatifactor sp. | reverse complement strand
CTCTGGGTATTCCCGAGGGCCAGGAGATCGAGCATAAGGCCCTGACCAATGCCATCGAGTCAGCCCAGAAGAAGATCGAGAGTAACAACTACGGTATCCGTAAGAATCTGCTGGAGTATGACCGTGTCATGAGTGAGCAGAGAGAGATCATCTATGAGGAGCGCCTGCGGGTACTGAACGGTGAAAGCATGCGTGACGTGATCTACAAGATGATCACCGATATTACCGAGAATTGCGTGGATATCTGTATCAATGACGATGCGGATGTATCCGAGTGGGATTTCAATGAGTTGAATACTCTGCTCATTCCTACGATTCCTTTACAGCCTCTGACACCGGAGCGCGTGAAGAAGCCCAAGAAGAACAGCTTAAAGCAGCAGTTAAAGGAAGAAGCTGTGAAACTGTACGAAGCAAAAGAAGCCGAGTTCCCCGAACCCGAAGCTATCCGTGAGCTGGAGCGTGTGGTTCTGCTGAAGGTCATCGACCGTAAGTGGATGGATCACATCGACGATATGGAGCAACTGCGTCAGGGCGTAGGCTTACAGGCATACGGACAGAGAGATCCTCTGGTAGAGTACAAGATGAGCGGTTACGAGATGTTCGATGAGATGACCCAGAACATCCGGGAAGAGACCGTAAGGCTTCTGTTCCATATCAAGATCGAACAGAAGGTAGAGCGTGAACAGCAGGCGCAGATCACCGGCACCAACAAGGACGATTCCTTACAGAAGGGACCGGTAAAGCGTGAAAACGCAAAGTATATCCCAACGATCCCTGCCCTTGCGGAAGCGGCAAGAAATACAAGAACTGCTGCGGACGGAAAGCGTAACAGAATTTAAAAAATATAAATAAGAAAGTGGGTGACGTTAAGTGGTTGAATTAGATCAGATGAAGACAGAAATCCTGTCCTACGAAACACCTTTAGCGGAAGTGAGGGATTCACTTTGACCTTGCTAACAAGGCAAAGAGAATCGAAGAAATGGAACGTGAAATGGAGGCTCCCGGCTTCTGGGATGACCCGGATCGTTCCAACCAGAAAATGAAAGAACTGAAGAACCTGAAAGATACTGTGGGGGAGTGCGATAAGCTGTCCACACAGTACGATGACATCCTGACCCTGATCGATATGGGATATGAGGAGAACGATGAGTCTCTGATCCCGGAGATCCGGGAGGAACTGGATGAATTCATTAAGGAATTCGATGAACTTCGGATCGGCACGCTGCTGTCCGGAGAATATGACAAAAACAATGCGATCTTAAAGCTCAATGCCGGTGCCGGCGGTACCGAGAGCTGCGACTGGTGCGGTATGCTGTACCGTATGTATACCCGCTGGGCGGAGCGCAAGGGCTTTACCATCGAAGTACTGGATTATCTGGACGGTGACGAGGCCGGAATCAAGTCGGTGACTTTCCAGGTCAACGGCCTGAATGCCTACGGCTATCTGAAATCCGAGAAGGGAGTACACCGCCTGGTTCGTATTTCCCCGTTCAATGCTCAGGGCAAGCGCCAGACATCCTTTGTATCTCTGGATGTTATGCCGGATATTGAGGAAGACCTGGATGTGGAGATCGACGAGAAGGATCTGCGTATCGATACTTACCGAAGCAGTGGTGCCGGCGGTCAGCATATCAACAAGACCTCTTCTGCCATCCGTATCACTCATATTCCTACGGGAACCGTGGTACAGTGCCAGAACGAGCGAAGCCAGTTCCAGAACAAGGATAAGGCTATGCAGATGCTGAAAGCCAAGCTGTATCTGCTGAAGCAGGAAGCCAATGTGGAGAAGCTGTCTGACATCCGCGGCGAAGTCAAGGAGATCGGCTGGGGCAACCAGATCCGTTCCTATGTGTTACAGCCCTACACTCTGGTCAAGGACCATCGTACCGATGTGGAGACCGGTAATGTGGATGCGGTACTGGACGGCGGACTGGATATCTTCATCAACGGCTATCTGAAATGGATCAGCGTGCAGGGAGATAAGAAGAATACCGAGAACTGATAAGATGACAAATAAAAACACATTCCGAAAACGAATTGCTTTTCGGAATGTGTTTTTGCTTTTGGGGTAGGTATGTTAATGATGTTCCCCTTGCATCAGATCTAAGAAATACAGGGTCTGGGTCATGTTCATATAGGGTACCAGCCACAGGGTGCCGATGCCGAAACTCAGCAGACATAACAGTCCCATAGGCAGGAAACTCAGCTGTAAGCAGAACAGCTCCCATTTATGTCCTTTCATAATGCGGAAGCTAAGCTTCATCAGTTCGGTGGCAGTGTACTGGGGGAAGTCCAGTAACAGGTAGTAAGACTGGGACAGCCCTAAAGCCAACGGAATGTAGATACACATGCCGATGATCATAAGCACAATGCACAGGATCGCCATGGTAACGGCATCGTAACCTTTTCCGGCCTGCAGAAGAAAATAGCAGATATCATACGGAAGCGTACATACCGTATTCAACAGAACCAGTGCTGCGGAGATAGCCAGAGATTTCTTGAACAGATATTTGAATCCATAGAATAAATTGGCAATCGTCGCAGGCCTGTTACAGGCGGAATTCAGGAAGAACAGAGTGATTCCGGTCTGGAATACACCGGTGAAGATCGAGATCAGCGTGGTGCAGCCGGTCAGGATCAGATATTCTGCCAGGGATGTATCGGCACTTCCGCCCATCAGTGTCCTCACGGTAAGAATCGTAGTGAAGATCATGCTGGTGGTAAAGGAAAGTGAAAATACGATCAAACCCCGACAGATGGACAGCAGAATCGCATTGCCGTAGCGTCCGGCCATCTGGTCTCTGGCTTTTTCTTTGAGCTCAGCTCGGGAAGCATATTGTATCATAGGAAGCCTCTTTTCTCTTATTAAATCATAGATTTCTGAATTAAAATATTCTCAAAAAATTAGTACATTTTACAGATAAGACTGCCAGAACTCATCGAGACTGACACCGTACATCTGTTGATACATCTGATCCAGCATATTCATATAGGAAGGATCGGTGAATACCGTCACAATGCTGCTGACGGTGATGAAAATACCGAGAGCCAGGCCCACGCAGGACAGCCAGATTCCGGCCACACACATACTGTTCATGCGTTGCCCCTTTTTCCGGGTGAGCAATGCAAAGAGAATACCCAGTGCACCGGCGGGAATGGACAACAGTCCCGTACAACACAGTACCAGGGAGCAGATGCCGCAGACCATGGAAGCAATGGAAAAGCCTCTGAAACGCGAATCTTCCTGAGGCACGTTCTGATTCCAACCGTTATATTGATCCTGATTCTGATTATAATCCATAAGAATCCTCATTTCCGGGCGGGATAGATAACTTTTCGAGGTTCCCGCTCATATAAAGTACTGTACCATTTTTCGGTAGAATAAGCAAATGAAATAAAAATTAAAAGATTGAGAAAACTTCGGATTTCCAGTATAATAGACCCATGTGCAAAACGAAATGGCAACAGGCCATCAGGAGGAACTATGGATATTATACAGAAAATCAAAGAAGAACTTCAGGTAGAAAAATGGCAGGTGGAAGCTGCTGTGAAGCTGATCGATGAGGGGAACACCATCCCTTTTATTTCCCGTTACCGTAAGGAGGTTACCGGATCTCTGAACGATGAACAGCTGCGTAATCTGGATGAGAGACTGACCTATCTGAGAAGTCTGGAGGATAAAAAGGAACAGGTGCTGAAGAGCATCGAGGAACAGGGCAAGCTGACCGACGAGCTGAAGGAGAAGATCCTGGCAGCCCAGACTCTGGTAGTGGTAGAGGATCTGTACCGCCCTTACCGTCCCAAGAGAAAGACCCGTGCCAGTATTGCCAAGGAAAAGGGACTGGAGCCGCTGGCAGAATTTATTCTGCGTCAGGAAGCAGCGGAACCGGTGATAAATGAGGCAGCAAAATATGTTTCTGAGGAAAAAGAGGTAAAGACTCCGGAGGAAGCGTTACAGGGAGCACAGGATATCATTGCCGAGATGATCTCCGATGATGCGGATCATCGTCTCTATATCCGTAATATCACCGTAGAGGAAGGTATTGTCACCAGTACGGCCAAAGATGAAAAGGCCCAGAGTGTCTACGAGATGTATTACAATTTCGAGGAGCCGGTGAAGAAGATTGCAGGCCACAGAGTACTGGCACTGAATCGTGGCGAGGCGGAAAAAGTACTGACCGTAAAAGTCAATGCACCGGAAGAACGGATCCTGCGCTATCTGGAAAAGAAGCTGATCACGAAGGAAAATGAATACACTGCACCGGTGATCCGTGCAGCAGCAGAGGACAGCTATGATCGTTTAATAGCACCTGCTATTGAAAGAGAGATCCGTAATGATCTGACGGAAAAGGCAGAGGATGGAGCTATCAATGTCTTCGGCAAAAATTTAGAGCAGCTGCTGTTGCAGCCTCCTATTGCCGGCAAGGTGGTACTGGGCTGGGATCCGGCATTCCGTACCGGCTGTAAGCTGGCCGTAGTGGATGCCACCGGAAAAGTGCTGGATACGAAGGTGATCTACCCTACAGCACCCCAGAATAAAGTGGAAGAGTCCAAAGCGGAACTGAAGAAACTGATCAAAAAATATAATGTGGATTTAATTTCTGTGGGAAACGGTACTGCTTCCAGAGAATCCGAGCAGGTAATCGTGGAATTATTGAAGGAGCTGGATCGTCCGGTGCAGTATGTGATCGTTAACGAAGCCGGCGCTTCTGTATATTCTGCAAGTAAGCTGGCAACCGAAGAGTTCCCGAATTTTGACGTGGGTCAGCGAAGCGCTGCATCCATCGCCAGAAGATTGCAGGATCCTCTGGCCGAACTGGTAAAGATCGATCCCAAATCTATCGGTGTCGGCCAGTACCAGCACGATATGAACCAGAAGAAATTAAGCGATGCCCTGAACGGCGTGGTGGAAGACAGTGTAAACAAGGTCGGTGTGGATCTGAATACAGCATCCGCTTCCCTCCTGGAATACGTCTCCGGTATTAACAAGACCATCGCGAAGAATATTGTGGACTACAGAGAAAATAACGGGCGTTTTGTAAGTAGAAAACAGCTGTTAAAGGTGCCCAAGCTGGGACCCAAGGCATATGAGCAGTGTGCCGGTTTCCTGCGGATCCTCGACGGTAAGAATCCTCTGGATGCCACCAGTGTGCATCCGGAATCCTACGAGGCGGCGGAACAGCTGATGGAAAAGCTGGGACTGACCATGGAGGATATCAAGGAAGCCCAGAAACAGGCGGCAGCGAAAAAAACCTCCGGCAAGAGCAGCGCAGTGCAAGGCAACGGACAGAAGAACGGCAATGGCGCAGTGGGTGTAGCGAAAAAACGGGAAGAGCAGAAAGGCAAGACCGTAAAAGTGCATAATACCAATACTGCCATGGGCAAAGCGCTTGCAGCAGCTATGGGCGGAGTGACTTTCGACAATTCTGCGGACACCTCTGCAAAGAAGACGGCACCGGCAGTACAGAATGCAGTAAATGATGCAAAAGACATTTCCGGACTGGAAAAACGCATCAAGAATAAGAAATTGTTGGCAGAAGAACTGGGAATCGGCGAGATCACGTTGACAGACATTCTGAAGGAACTGGAGAAACCGGGCAGAGATCCCAGAGATGATATGCCGAAGCCGATCCTGCGCAGTGATGTTCTGGATATGAAGGACTTAAAGCCCGGCATGATTTTAAAGGGAACTGTGCGTAACGTCATTGACTTTGGTGTGTTCGTGGATATCGGTGTCCATCAGGACGGACTGGTGCACATCTCCCAGATCACCGATCGTTATATCAAGCATCCTCTGGAAGCAGTCAGCGTCGGCGATATTGTGGATGTACAGGTATTGACGGTGGATGTGGCCAAGAAACGTATCGGCCTGACCATGAAGATCCAGAAGCAGTAAAACGGAGACTCAAAATAACATATTATAATAAGAAAGAGGGATAACACACTAAAATGTTATTCCTCTTTCTTCTTATAACTTTATAACCAATAACACCAAACGATACGAAAAGGGATTATGCCTTATGGCCTGTTTTGATAATAGGACTTAAGGGTTTGTAGATCAGCAGCGTTACCACAGACACCAAAGTTCCCTTGATCAGGTTCATGGGAGCCACGCAGGCTACTACGAAACTCACGATGCTGCCTTCTTTTGCCAGCGGATTGACTTCGGTTCCCATAGCCAGAATGGCATCCAGAGGCATTCCGTAGAACTTGGAGAAAGCGGGAAGCAGATATACGGCATTGAATGCGGTACCGAATACCGTCATGACCAGAGTACCGGCAATACAGGCAAGGATGGCATTTTTCTTTGTTTTTTTAAAAGAATAGACTGCCGAAGCGGGGAGGATCAGGCTGCATCCTACGACAAAGTTCGCCAGATCTCCGATGAAAGCAGTGGAAGTACCCTTCACACACAGTTTCAGCAGGATCTTTACGAATTCCATCATGACACCGGCCACCGGACCGAAGGCAAAGGACCCGACCAGAATCGGTAGTTCACTGAAGTCCATTTTGTAGAATCCCGGAGCGAAGAAGATCGGGAAGTCCAGCACATGCAGGATCATGGCGATGGCGGAGAACATACCGATCATGGCCAGTTTTCTGGTGTTGAAGATCGGCTCGGAGATGCCGTTTTTCTTCTGGGCTCCCTTTTCCAGAGCTACGGCCACCAGGAAACACCCTACAATAACAGTCAGGAAGATCACCACATAGGCGACATTTTCAGTTACGGTTTGCATTAATTTGTTCATTTCAGAACTCCTTTCCTAAGTGAAAATGGAGGAAAGTCTTCAAAAAAAGCCCCGGAATCCAATCTTCCGGGGCTTAGGTATCACAAAAAGAACATAAGTGACACTTCTTCTTTCATCCAGACTGTACTGTTGGTCCCGGATTTGCACCGGATCAGCCGCAGACAAACGGTCTGCGGGTCGCGGACTGTAGCTTTAAGCTTTCACCGCCAGTAGGGAATTGCACCCAACCCTGAAGAACTTTACCTTATGCACCTTACAATAGCATCATGTGAATATTTTGTCAATATAGAAAATCTTTAGAATTTTCCCAACATTTTTTTCGGATTTCTCTGCTATAGTGATTCTCATAAGAATAGTTATAAAAATGTGTTGACACTCAAAAAATATTATTGTATTATGCAAACAGTACAGTGACACAATGCAGAATACACAGAAAATGTATCATGAAATGGGAGTATGTGAGGAATGAGTGCATTAGTAGAAATCAAAGATGTGTGCAAAGTCTACAATCCCGGAGAAAATGAGGTACGGGCACTGGATCATGTAAGCCTGACCATCGATGAACAGGAATTTGTAGCAATTATCGGACATTCCGGAAGCGGCAAATCCACTCTGATGAATATGCTGGGATGTCTGGATGTGCCCACCAGTGGGGAATACTGGCTACATGGGCAGGATGTATCGGCATTGACGGACGATGAATTGTCGGATATCCGGAACCGGGAGATCGGATTTATCTTTCAGGGATTCAATCTGATTCCCAACCTGACAGCAGTGGAAAACGTGGAATTGCCGTTGATCTACCGGGGAGTATCCAAAAGTGTGCGGCAGGAGCTTTCCAGAGAAGCACTGAAAAAAGTCGGACTGGAACATCGTATGGATCATAAGCCCTCGGAGATGTCCGGAGGACAGCAGCAGAGAGTGGCTATTGCCAGAGCCATTGCCCAGGCACCGCCGGTGATCCTGGCGGATGAGCCTACCGGTAATCTGGATTCCAACTCGACGAAAGAGATCATGGATATCCTGAAGGGTTTGCATAAAGAGGGAAGAACGGTCATTTTGATCACCCATGACAATGATATTGCAGCCCAGGCAAAAAGAGTGATCAAGATAAAAGACGGTAAAGTGGAATCTGATTCCGGGCAGATCGTTCCGACGGAAAAACTGCAGATCGCAGGGGCTTAACAATCAATGATATGAGGATTAAGATAGAAAGGATCATGAGTGAGGGATCATGGAACAGCAGGAAAAAACAGAACAGGCACTGAGTGCAAAAGAAATCAAAGAAATGAAGAAAGAAGAAAAGAGAAAGCAAAAAGAAGCCAAAAAGGAACAGAAGGCTAGGAAAACAGGTAAAAAGCGTAAAAAAGCACCTGTTATTATTGCAGTTATCGTAATTGTATTGATCGTGATTCGCATGGTAAGCTGTGCGTTTTCCGGCAATGCGGGAGTGATGGTAAGCACCACCAGTGCATTCCGCGGAGATATTGAAGAAAGCGTCAGCACCAGCGGAAAAGTAGCCAGTGAGGAAAAGGAAGTTCTATTTGCTCCGGTCAGCGGAAGATTAAGTGAGATCAATGTGGCAGCCGGAGATGCGGTCAAGGCAGGGGATGTTCTGATGACCTACGACATGGATCAGATGGAGCAGCGTCTGCAGGAGGCTTCCTTACAGCAGGATAAAAGTAATGCTTCTTATAACAGTACTATGACAGAAAACAGCAAGAGTACGGCAAAACTGAATGAGGCCAACACCAATCTGGCGGTGCTGGATCAGCAGCTTACCGACTACAAGGCTTATCTGAAGGAATTGCAGGATAAACTGAGCAAAAGCCAGAGAGAGACCCAGAGGCAGCTGTCCGAGGAAAGCTACGATCTGAGCAGAAAATCCGCAGATCTGAACAAGGAACTGCAGGATGGTGTGACCGAAGAACGGGCCAGGGAGATCAATAAGGAATTACAGGATATCAGCAGCAGCCAGGCCAGAAACTCTTACGTGCAGTCCATCGCCAACTCCAGTGATTATGTAGTGAACATGCAGAATGAGATCGCTACCGTG
This sequence comes from Acetatifactor sp., assembly GCA_050873925.1. GTDB lineage: Bacteria > Bacillota > Clostridia > Lachnospirales > Lachnospiraceae > Acetatifactor. The sequence goes on along the minus strand of JBNMJR010000058.1, from coordinate 2,966 downwards.
CAGGAGCATATTACGGAATGTGAAAATTACAAGGCCGAGATGCAGAGCCAGAAGGGCAGCAGTGAGGGAACAATTCTAAACGGTTATCAGTCACAGGCTTATGCGGCAGACAAGGATCTGGCACAGCTGACTTATCAGGAGGCACAGGAACAGTACGATGCAGCGAAAAAAGGTATTGTTGCCGACTTTGACGGTATTGTAACGGAGTGTACCGGTGTCTCCGGTGCCAGCGTCGCAGAAGGAGCACAGTTGATCACACTGGAGAGCAGCCAGAATGTAAAAGTTACCTTCGATGCTTCCAAGTCCGATGTGGCAAAGCTGGAAATCGGCCAAAAGGTGGATGTTACGATCTCAGGCAATAAGTACGAAGGAGAGATCGCCAAGATCAACCGCATGGCAACACTGAATGCCTCCAATACTCCGATGGTGGGTGTGGAAGTACATCTGACCAACCCGGATGACAAGATCATTCTGGGACTGGATGCAAAACTGACCGTACATACCGACAGCGCACAGGATACACTGCTGATTCCGGTAGAGGCTATCAATGCGGATAAGGATGGAGATTTCCTTTATATCATAGAAAACGGTATGATAGTGAGACGCGCGGTGACTTGTGGAATTTCATCAGACGAGTACACAGAGATTCTGGAGGGCATTACGGAGGATGATCAGGTAGTCGTGAGCAGCCTTACCGGCGTAAGCCTTGAGGAAGGCATGGCAGTAACCGCTGTGCCTGAGCAATAGGAGGCAGATTCATGGCACAAGTATGGGAATATATAAAAATTGCTTTGATGAATATTCGAAGTAATAAAGGTCGTTCTGTGCTGACGATGTTGGGCATCATCATAGGTATCTCTTCTGTGATTATGATCATTTCCATTGGTGATGGTGTGAAGGGCGGAATCAATGGGGAACTGAATGCAATGGCAGGCGGTCAGATTTATATTTACTCTAAGGATAATGATGATGGTCAGGCAGTGGAATTTACAGAGGAAGATATAGATGCCATTCTGGAAAAAGTCCCTAATGTCAAAGCTGTAACTCCTTCCTGGTCCTTCGGAGGAAGTGCAACCGGCCGTAAGGGAACCTTTACTGCGACTGCAACATTTGGAAGAGCAGGACTGGAGTATTCCAGCAATGACCCCATTATAAAAGGACGATACTTCACAGATACAGATTATTATTCTGCAAATAAAGTCTGTGTGATCACAGAGAGCAGTGCAAGAACCCTATTCGGCAATACCAATGTTGTGGGAATGACCTTTGACTTTAGCTTATATGGCGTGACACAGGAGTTTACTATTGTAGGAATCCGAAAAGATAATGCATCCAAGCTGATGAGTATGATGGGAGGAAATACCGTTGCACTGGAAGCACCTCTTTCCGTAGTATCAGAAGACTATGGTTTTTATGTGACATACAATGATCTGCTGATTGTCAGTGACGGTGCAGAAAATGCATCCCAGGTAGCACAGGATGTTGTGCGGTTAATGGAGAACCGTCACGATGTCAGAGGTAAGAATCTGATTGGTGTGGAGAATTTTAATGACTATATGAGCCAGATGGATCAGATCTTAAGCTATATCACGATCTTCGTGGTATTCGTGGCGGCCATTTCCCTTCTGGTAGGTGGTATCGGCGTTATGAATATCATGCTGGTATCCGTGACGGAGCGTACCAGAGAGATCGGTATCCGAAAATCTCTGGGAGCCAGAACCGGTTCCATCCTGCTGCAGTTCCTGTCGGAATCCGCTATCATCACACTGCTGGGTGGACTGATCGGTATTTTGATCGGTGTGGCAGGAGCCTTCGGAATCTGCAGCCTGATCGGATTTACCGCAAAAGTGAGTGTCGGCACAGTACTGGGAGCCAGCCTGTTCTCCTCTGCCGTGGGTATCTTCTTCGGAATCTATCCGGCGAAAAAAGCAGCAAAATTAAGCCCTATCGAAGCATTACGACATGAATAACATATGATGAAAGTTAAATCATAATTAAATAAAATGCAAACTATAAGAACCGCAGGTGACAGATATTGGAATCCCTGCGGTTCTTTACTTGCTTTTTTAAGGGAAAAAATTTATAATGTTCTTTATAGTATGCAGTTCTATGCGCACTTGACATTTTTAGACAGCTTTGAACAGTTATCATATTATTATAAGGAAAGAACTCATTATGGTAGAATTGGATGTAAAGATTACTTCGGGGGATTTATACGACTTTTTATTGCGGCACAGCTACAACAGTGTGTCCGGACTTCTGGGAGCGGTAATCGGAGCTCTGGGTGTGATCGTTGGCATTTCCAGACAGTACTGGATCTATCTGATCCTGGGAGTGGTGATCCTGTTATATCTCCCCTGGACCCTCTTTATTAAAAGCAAACAGCAGGTAGCGAATAATCCGGTCTTCAGGGAGCCACTGCATTATGTTCTGGATGAGAACGGTATCACGATCTCTCAGGGAGACAGCTCCACCTGCCAGGCGTGGGAGGATTGTCTGAAGGCGGTATCCACCGGACGCAGTGTCATTGTCTATACGGCGAAGAATAATGCAACGATTTTCCCCAAAAGTCAGATGCAGGATAAAACAACGGATGTTATTGAAATGATCTCCACCCATATGCCTCCCGCAAAGGTGAAGATACGCAGCTAGATGCACGGATACAGCAGAAGAACAGAATCATATAAAAAAGCAACAGCAACGGTATTACCGTACCGCAACAATAGAAATAGAAAGCGTAAGGAAAATGACAACAGGTGATTCGGCAGGTAACAGAGAATTCAAAAAAGAAATCATAGAGACCCACAGCGCGGAGGAAACTTTTGCACTGGGACAGCGGATCGGCAGGGAAGCACTTCCCGGACAGGTCTACACGCTGATCGGTGATCTGGGTGTGGGCAAGACCGTACTTACCCAGGGGGTGGCGAATGGCCTCGGAATCACGGAGCCGGTGAACAGTCCTACCT
>JBNMJR010000057.1:0-11804 GCA_050873925.1 Acetatifactor sp. | reverse complement strand
TTATATAAAAATCCGGTGCCTGCGTTAGGTAATGCTTTTTTTAAAAATTTGTCCAGACGCTGTCCCGCCTGATTTTTGCCGATGGTGAGCAACTGCATAGGACACCCCTCCTTTTTGAAAAAGTAAGTTACAGAGATACGCTCTTTAAGGTCTGGCAGATCCCGGCAGACAGTTCCGGCTGCGCGGGAAGTTCCTTTAACTGATCACATCTTGTCAGATACTTGTCCAGATCGTTAAATATTTTCACAGAGACTTCTCTGTAGTTGTCCTTTTTTAAAATGTCCTGAATGTGCTTGTAAAAAGCCTGTTCCGCAAATTTGGGATCGGTGGTGTAGCCGCAGACCGTATTACCGCAGACCGTCAGATGATAAATAACATAATTCTTCTCATAGGAAGTAAAAACCATATCGTAGAGTCCGGTAAGACCTTTTGTATGTGCCGCAATTTTTGCTGCCGCCTGTTCGTCACAACCCCGGTAGCGAAGGAACATGAACATTTCTACCAGACTTTTGCAGGCCGGGAGACATCCCAGTACTGCCACGATGGTCAGAAGATTCTCACGGCTTCCGGTACTGACCCATCCGGCAATAAAAAGAGACAATGAAATGGCAAAATAAAGCACCGTTCTTAAGATCTCATAAGTTTTTTGTGTGCGGAGATACCCGCGGGTTCCTTTATAGGCATCTGTGGTAAACATTCTTTTAAATTGCATGAAAAGTTACTCCTTTATTTCTAAGTATTTTTACGTGGTTATGATCTGTTCCCGGAGCCGGACAGGGCTTTAATCTCCTCCTCCGTCAACGCCCGGTATTCCCCTCTTTGCAGGGAAGGATCCAGGGACAGGGGACCGAAGCTTACCCGTTCCAGTGCAAGTACCTGATTATCGACCGCCTGCAGCATTCGTTTTACCTGATGAAAACGGCCTTCGTGAATCGTTAATAACAAAGCGCCGTTTTCGGTAAGTTTCGCCTTTGCAGGAGCTGTCGGTTTGTCGTCTCCGATGTCAAGACCACTTTCCAACCTGTGGATATCTTCCGGAGAAAGGGGCTTTTCCGGCTTCACCAGATACGTTTTATTCACATGTTTTTTCGGTGACAACAGATCGTGGGCCAGAGCACCGTCATTGGTTAAGAGCAGCAAGCCGGTGGTATCCTTGTCCAGACGTCCCACCGGGAACAGATCCTTTTGCTCCGGCACCGCAAGGAGGCTTACCACAGTGGGTGCCGTATTATCATTGGTGGCGGAGACCACGCCCGTCGGTTTGTTTAACATATAGTAGGCATATTTCCGGTAACGGATCAACTGGCCCTGAAAGGCAACGGTATCGCTTTCTTCATCGACCTTTGTTTCCGGTTTTTTAACAGTCTGACCGTTGACCGTCACCTGACCTTTTTTGATATATTCTTTCACCTGACTTCGGGTGCCGATATTGTTATCGCATAAAAATTTATCCAACCGCATGGGCTTTGATCTCTTTCTTAAGACTTAAAATGTTTTCTCCGGCATATAGTATACAAAACTTTCAAGGCAGACAGCCATGAAAAAACTATCCGGGATCTGTTTCTTTGTTCTAATGGCCGGCTGTATTCTGACCCATTCCTCCCTGAGCCTTGCCTATGCTGCCCTGGGCCTGAATCTTTGGTATGAAAAAATGGTACCGGTGCTTCTGCCGTTTATGATCCTGTCCGGCACGTTGATCCGTATGGGACTGACAGAGAGTCTGATACGTCCGGTAAGACCTTTGTTCGGAAGGATCTATCGCCTGCCTCCACCGGGAATCTATGTGATCCTGATGGGCTTTCTGTGCGGCTTTCCTATGGGCGCCCGCACCATCGTGGATTTTCGGGACAGACAGGAGCTTTCCGTAGAGGAAGGGCAATATCTGCTGGCTTTCTGCAATAATCTGGGACCGGTGTATTTTTTGGGATTTGTATTGCCGCTGCTACAGAGGAAACTGGTATTTCCCTATGTGTTCGGTATGTACGGCATTCCGCTTCTGTACGGTGTTTTCCTGCGCTATAGCATATACAGAAACCGGATTTCGGAAAAAACAGACCACTCTTCGAAACCGGCCGGTCCGGATCCTCTCCCTGTCGTGTCCCTGCCGGATGCCCTGGATGATGCCATTACCGCCGCAGGAAGAAGCATCTTACAGCTGGGCGGCTACATGATCTTTTTCAATCTGCTGAACCTCCTGCCGAGGCTTTTACTTCCCGACAGCTTCCGGTATGCGCCGCTTCTGGAAATCAGCGGAGGACTGAAGCTTCTGGGAGACCGTTTTCCTTTGTATACGCTATTGCTTCTGCCCTTTGGGGGCTTGAGCTGTGTGGCCCAGACAGGAAGCTGTATCCGGAATACAGGACTTTCTCTCAGATCTTATGTCCTTCATAAGCTGATGCTGACGATTCTCACCGCAGGGTATTATCTGGGATGGTTTCTGCTGTCTCCGGATACTTTTCTGCTTTGATTTTTCCGTCTTCTTTTTCTGTGTCTGCTCTGCTGGATCTGGTATAACAAAAAGACCAGTAACAGCAGCACTACCAGGATCACACAGATCACCAGAAAGACACCGAAATTCACTTCGGAAGTCTCTTCGGATGGAGCCGGGGGACTACCCGCTGTATCGGCCATGGTGATCACGGAGCTACCACCGGCTTCGGTGCTCTGCGACTCTGCTGCGGAAGAAGCCTCTGCTGCCTCCTGTGCGGCCAGACTTTCCCGCATAGCTTCCTCCGCAGCCTTTTCCTGATCGATAAAAGGCTGTGCAAAGGTGACGGGATCACTCTCTGTAAACAGATCTGCCTGATTGTAACCGCGGACGGTGATCACCGGCTGCTCTCCTTTTGTGAAGGTCACGGAAAAAGTGAAAGTATCGGGGTAGGTCCCGGCCATAATATCCAGTCCCGGCCAGGGAAGCAGTTCAGAATAAGTCCTGCCTCCATCGGTACTGTAATCGTAATACATCATGGGGCAGTCATAATCGGTTGCCGTCACTTCCAGAGTCACTTCCCCGGTCTCGTAGTCTGCATTTTGTAAGGTCAGCTGGCAGATATCCGGTTCGGTCTTGTCCCGCACAGTGACAGGCAGAATGGATTGCAGAGAGACTTCCGGAAGCGCGTTTGCCTCTCCGCTGTAGTCCACTCCCAGACCGGCACTGGATAATCCAAAGTATTTTGCAACAGACAAAGCATCTTCTCTGCCGAATTTCTTCCAGTCCTCTTCTGTCTGACAGTAAGGGGTGTCTCTGCTCTCATCCACATGACAATGCTCGATGATGGCGGAGGGAACGGATCTGGCGGTACTTTCTCTTATGATTCCGTAATAGTCATCACCGTTATCCTTGAGCTTCGTCTTGACTCCCCGCAGGAACAGTCCCATGTCCTGCATCTGCTGCATCTGTTCCCAGCCGAACTGATAACCGTAGGCGTTGTAAGGCTGTACGGAAGAGATCCAGACTTCGGACCCGAACAGATCATGATCCACGGAAGCATTGTAATGGATACTGAACAGGAAATCCGCATTCCGGTCCGCAGCAAACTGTGCCCGGTCTGCCAGGGACATGGTCACATCCTCCGTATGGGTCAGATAGACATCCACGTTATCGTATTTTGTCAGTTCCTCGTACATGGCCAGGGCGGTCACCATGGTCATTTTCTTCTCCTGTGTAGGTCCTTCCAGAGTTCCTTCGTTATCACCGCCGTGTCCGGGATCAATGACGATGACGACTCTTTCTCCGGTCTCCTGCGCTCTGGGAGCGGCCTGCGCCGGCAGGGAATTTCCATAAAAACAGGCTGTCGCAAGACTGACCGCACAGATCATTGTCCTGACTAACAGCCCTTTTTGCTTTTTCCATACTTTCATTTATCGTATTCCTTTATTTTTAAAAAACCAGCTTTCGGCAGAAAACTGGTTTTTCGTATTCATTGTTTGGACAGGTACTACATAACGTCCAGATTGTCTTCGGTGCCCGTAACAGTATCCACATCCTCCAGATCTTCGTCTGCCGGATGCAGTTCACTGCGGTTGGACTGGATAATGTCACGATACTGGTTCAGATTGCCGATGAGAGCATCGTAATTGGCACTGGCCTGCTGTGTGGAGGAAGAAATAATATTCTCCAGATGAGCCAGCATATCATCCATATACTGCATGGCAGCGGATTTGACATTATTGGCTTCGATGGTAGCGTTGTCCAGAATCTCCTGGGCCTGTTTGCTGGCCATGGTAACGACCTCATTGGCCTGGGCGTAAGCCTGCTGCATGATCTCATGTTCGTTGATCAGCTCGTTGGTATGCACGGTAGCCTCATTGATCAATGCTTCTGCCTTGGCCTTGGCATCGTTTAAAATGGCTTCCTTGTTGCTGATGATCTTCTGATAGCGCTTGATCTCATCCGGGGTCTTCATACGCAGTTCCCGCAGTAACTCATCGATCTCATCCTTATTGACGATGATCTCGGTACTGGACATGAACTTTGGCTTGCAACCCTCGATGTATTCTTCTATTTCATCAATTAACTGTTCGATTCTGCTGCTCATGAAATTCTCCTTATTTACACATCACTATGCTCTGAAAGCTTTTTCTCGCGATATTTGTCGTAGATCAGTTTCGCCACAAAATCCGGAACACAGGGGGTAATATCTCCGTCAAAGCTTGCAATCTGCTTGATGGCGGAAGAACTGAGGTAGGCGTATTCCAGACTGGTGGTCAAAAATACCGTATCAATTTTGCCATGGGACAGCATCCGGTTGGTCTGCGCCATCTGCAGTTCATATTCAAAATCCGTAATGGCACGCAGGCCCCTTACGATAACATGCAGATCCTTTTCCCTGGCATAATCCACTAAAAGTCCGCTGAAACTGTCGATCTGTACATTAGGCAGATCTTTTGTGGCTTCTTCTAGTATCTTAACACGTTCCTCTACAGAAAACAACGGTGTCTTTTCTTTATTGTTCAAAACACTGACGATCAGAACATCAAATATTTCGGAGGCCCGTCGGATAATATCCATATGTCCATTCGTGACGGGATCAAAGCTTCCGGTGTAAACAGCTCTTTTCATAAAAATCATGCCTTTCAGTGTTACTTCTTACGAAGGAACACATGCTTGTTGGTTTTGTATTTTTTCTCACGGATCACTTCAAAACCTAAATCTTCCGCATAGGAAAAGTCCGTATGCAGAGAAGCTTCTACCAGGATCAGGGTCTCTTCGGAGACATATTTTGCATAGCGTAGCTGCTCTAATACTCTGCGCTCCTGCTCCTGATCGTAGGGCGGATCCATGAAGATCACATCCACGTGCTTTTCATAGATGCCGGTCAGTCCTGCACAGGCATCCTGTTTTAATACTATAGCACGGTCTTTCATTTTCGTAAATGCCAGATTGTCCTCGATACATGCCAGGGCTTTCGGGGCATTTTCGATAAAATAGGCTTTTCTGGCACCGCGGCTTAAGGCTTCGATGCCAATACCACCGCTGCCGCTGAAAATATCCACAAACACACAATCGGGAATATAGGTCTGCAGCATATTAAAAAGGGTTTCCTTGATCCGGTCGGTAGTGGGTCTGGTATCCATTCCTTCCGGTGTTTTTAACGGCAGACTTCTTGCGGTTCCTGCTATGACTCTCATATGATTACTCTCCGTTTTCTAAGTTGACTTTGTTATACTCTGACCTTGGTGCCCTTGCTGTCGCGTTTTCCAAGCTTCAGATTGTTCAGGACAAGCTCCTTGCCCTTATATTCGATGGTGGTCTCTACGGCGTTCTTCGTATAATATACATTTTCCACCTGATCACCGTCATTTAACTTCATACCGCGGACACCGATGGCTCCCTTTTTCTTCTCGGGGATCTCGTCCACTGCAAAGCGCAGGAAAAATCCGCCCTTTGTCTGCAATACGATATTCCTCTGATCCGTAAGTGCCGCAACGCTGACAACGCTGTCTCCTTCTGCCAGCTTCGTGGCCGCTACAGTACGCTTGGTCACATCAAATTCTCCACCGTCTACCACCTTCAACATGGACTGGGCGGTAGCGAAGATCACCTGACACAGATTCAGTTCCTTCTGACTGGTGATATAGACAATCTCTTCGGTCTTCTGACTGAAGTTGCTCACGTTGTCAATGGGCGTGCCTTTGTCACGGAACTTACCGTAAGGCAGATCCAGTACTTTGATGGTATGCATCTGTCCGGTGTTGGTGAACAGGCAGATACGACCGGTATTTTTACAGGTAAAGATATACTTATTCTCTGCATCGGCAGCTTCTTTATTCCGTTCGTAGGTAGAGACATCCACAGTCTTTGCGTAGCCGAAACGATCCATCAGGAAGACTACATCCATCTCTTCCAGTTCTTTCTCCTTGTAGACCGCTTCCTGTCCGTTCTCGATGACGGTCTTGCGGGGATGGCTGTATTCCTTCTTGAATCCGTCCAGTTCATTCATGATGACCTGGGCCATGGAATCTCTGCGGTCCAGAATATCCTCATAGCGATAGATATTGGCCATGGTCTCTTCGTGCTCGTTGATCAATGCTTCCAGTTCCAGACCGATCAGCTTGTACAGACGCATCTCTAAGATGGCGTTGGCCTGTTTCTCGGTGAACATCAGCTGGGCAGCCATGATCTTCGACTCTTTGGATTTGAACTTGATGCCGTCGACCTTACCCTCTACGAGACAGGCTTTTGCCATGGCACGGTCCTTGGATCCACGTAAAATTTCAATGACAAGGTCGATCACATTGCAGGCCTTGATCAGACCTTCCTGGATCTCCTTGCGCTCCTGCTCTTTGGCTAACAGATTGGTGTATTTTCTGGTAGCCACTTCAAACTGGAAGTCCACGTTGGCTTTGATGATCTGCTTTAAGCCCATGGTCTCCGGTCGGCCGTTTGCAATGGCCAGCATGTTCACGCCGAAAGTATCCTCCAGACGGGTCTTCTTGTAAAGCATGTTTACAAAGTTCTCGGGATCGGCATCCTTACGAAGCTCGATGACGATACGGATGCCCTCTTTGGAAGACTGGTTGGAAATATCCACGATATCCTGGGTCTTCTTTGTCTCGGAAAGGGCTGCCACATCGGATAAAAACTTCGCAATATTGGCACCGATCATGGTATAGGGGATCTCGGTGATCACTACATTGGTCTTGCCGGCTTTGCCCTTCTGGAATTCCACCTTGCCACGCAGCTTGATCTTGCCGGTTCCGGTCTCGTAGATGTCTTCCAGCTCATCCTTATTGATAACGATGCCTCCGGTGGGGAAATCCGGTCCCTTCAGGTAACGCATCAGTTCTTTGGTAGTGATCTCGTTATTGAGCATGTAGGCCTTTACCGCATCAATGACTTCCCCGAGATTGTGAGGAGGAATGCTGGTGGCCATACCGACGGCGATACCTTCGGAGCCGTTGACCAGCAGATTGGGGATCTTTACCGGAAGTACGGAAGGCTCTTTCTCCGTCTCGTCAAAGTTCGGTACGAAATCTACCACATCCTTATCCAGATCCGCCAGGAACGCTTCCTGGGTCACTTTCTGAAGTCTTGCCTCGGTATAACGCATGGCAGCGGCACCGTCTCCTTCGATGTTACCGAAGTTGCCGTGGCCGTCGATCAAAGGCATGCCTTTCTTGAAATCCTGGCTCATGACTACCAGTGCCTCATAGATGGAGCTGTCACCGTGGGGATGATATTTACCCATGGTATCACCTACGATACGGGCACTTTTACGGTAGGGACGGTCGTAACGGATCCCCAGTTCATGCATATCGTAAAGGGTTCTTCTCTGTACCGGCTTCAGACCGTCTCTGACATCCGGAAGGGCTCTGGCGATGATAACGCTCATGGCATAGTCGATGAACGATTTCTGCATCTCCTCGGAGTATTCTGTTTTTATGATTCTGCTGTCGTCCATTTCTGGTCCTCGTCTTTCTGACATTACATTTCAGGATCTTACGATACTAGATGTCTAATTCTGCATCTGTAGCGTGATCGTAAATAAAGGCTTTTCTGGGCGGCACATCCGTACCCATGAGAAGCTCGGTCATCTCGGAAGCCATACGGGCATCCTCAATCTCCACCAATTTCAACAGTCTGCGTTCCGGATCCAGTGTGGTCTCCCACAGCTGCTCGGCATCCATCTCGCCCAGACCTTTGTAACGCTGTAAGGTAAAGGGTCCCTTGTGAGTCTTACGGTATTTTTCCAGCGCTTTGTCGTCATACAGATATTTCTCTTCTCCCTTGGAAGGCATGGCCTTATATAAGGGAGGCATTGCTATGTATACGTGGCCCTCGAAGATCAGATCCGGCATGAAGCGGTAGAATAAGGTCAGTAGCAAAGTGGAAATATGCGCACCGTCCACATCGGCATCCGCCATAATGATGATCTTGTCATAGCGCAGCTTGGTAATATCAAAATCGTTGCCGTAGCCCTCGGAAAATCCGCAGCCGAAGGCGTTGATCATGGTCTTGATCTCGGCATTGGCCAGTACTTTGTCGATGCTGGCCTTCTCCACGTTCAGAATCTTTCCACGGATGGGAAGGATGGCCTGATACATACGGTTTCTGGCTGTTTTGGCACTGCCGCCTGCAGAGTCACCCTCTACGATAAAGATCTCACATTTGGAAGGATCTCTGGATTCGCAGTTCGCCAGTTTTCCGTTGGAATCAAAAGAGAATTTCTGCTTGGTCAGCATATTGGTCTTGGCCTTCTCTTCTGTCTTACGGATCTTGGCAGCTTTTTCCGCACAGCCGATAATGCTCTTCAAGGTCTCCAGATTACGGTCAAAGAATCGGACGATCTCTTCGCCTGTCACTTTCGCTACGGCCTTGGCGGCATCCTGGTTGTCCAGCTTGGTCTTGGTCTGTCCCTCGAAACGGGGATCCGGATGTTTGATGGATACTACGGCTGTCATTCCGTTTCGGACATCGGCACCGGTAAAGTTCGCATCTTTTTCCTTTAAAATATTCAGCTCTCTGGCATAGGTATTGATCACGTTGGTGAACTGGGTCTTAAAACCGGTGAGGTGGGTACCACCCTCGGAGTTGTAAATGTTATTACAGAAGCCCAGTACATTCTCGTGAAATTCATTGACATACTGGAAGGCTACTTCCACGGAGATGCCTTCGCTCTCTCCGGAAAAGAAAATGACATCGTGTACGGTCTCTTTCGAACGGTTCATGTCTTTTATGAAGCCGATGATGCCTTCCGGTTCATGGTAAGTGACCTTCTCCGGTTCTTCTTTTCTCTTATCTTCAAAAATGATCGTAAGCTTCGGGTTCAGATAAGCAGTCTCATGGAGACGGCTCTTAACTTCATCCTCTTTGAAGCGGGTCTTGTCGAAGATGGTGTCATCCGGCAGGAAATTGATGGTCGTACCGGTCTCTCTGGTCTTGCCCACTACGGGAAGCAGGCCGTCCACCAGATCCATCACGGGAATACCTCTCTCATAATGATCCTCATAGATACAGCCACCACTCTTGACTCTTACAGTCAACTTTGTGGAAAGGGCATTTACTACAGAGGAACCTACACCGTGCAGGCCACCGCTGGTCTTATAGGCGGAGTTGTCAAATTTACCGCCGGCATGCAGAGTCGTGAATACCAGACGCTCCGCACTGATTCCTTTTTCGTGCATTCCCACGGGAATACCACGTCCGTTATCTTCTACCGTGGCGGAACCGTCCGCCTCCAGAGTTACTTTTATCGTATCGCAGTATCCGGCCAGATGCTCGTCCACAGAGTTGTCTACGATCTCATAGATCAGGTGGTTCAGGCCCTTGGTGGAGACACTGCCGATATACATTCCGGGTCTCTTTCTTACCGCTTCCAGACCTTCCAGGACAGTAATACTTGAGGCGTCATAATTATTGTCTTTTGCCATGAAATGGAACTCCTTCTCAACACATTATTGTCTATAGTATACCATAGATTTTGTGTTTGGGAAAGTAAAAAATACAAGGGATAGCGCGTAGCATCCTGCCAAAAATAAAAACCACCAGTTCTCTGATTCGGAACTGGTGGTCAAAATTATCTGTTGGGAAATTCTTAAATTATACGGTAATCTTCTTGCAGCATGCCAGTGCCAGAGAGCCGGGGCCGATATGGCAGGCAACGCTCAGGGACAGCGGATCCATATGAATGTCATAGCCGGGGAACTCCGCCTCCACTTCGGTGCGGAACTGTTCTGCTGCAGCTCTGTCATAGGTATAGGCGATCTGCATCCAGATGTGCTTATCCTCCGTCATGCCACCGAAACGTTCGTTAATATCCTTTTTGATAGCATTGATCATCATGGCCTTACCCTGGGTGGTGGTTCTGGCTTTTGCGAATGCATCCAGCTTTTCTCCCTGAATGGTCAGCACCGGCTTTAAACGAAGCATGGTACCGATGGCTGCGGCCGCCGGAGTGATCCGTCCGCCTTTTTTCAGGTAATACAGGGTATCCAGCATGATGTAGATACTGCTGTTGAATTTATCGTTTTCCAGAAATTCTTTGATCTCGGCCGCATTTTTACCGGCTACTGCAAGCTGCAGGGCATCCAGTGCAGACTGACGCTGGGTTACGGAGATCCGCTGGTTGTTCACGACCTGGACTTTGCCATCATACTCCGTAGCAAAGGCCATGGCACTCTGGCAGGAACCGGACAGACCGCTGCTCATGGGAATGTGTACGATCTCATCATATTCCTGTAAAAGCTTGTCCCACAGACTGGTGACGCTGTCAGGAGACGGCTGGCTGGTGGCAATGTTGGCGCCGGATTTCAGTTTCTCGTAGAACTGTTCCTGCGTCAGGTCAATATCTTCATAATAAGTAGCTTCATCAATCATAAAAGGCATGGGAAGCACATAAATTCCAAGTTCTTTTCCCTCCGCCTGTGTAATACCGCTGTTGCTGTCTGTTACAATCGCTATTTTTGCCATTTGGTATCTAAACCTTCCCTTTGCATTATTTTGCAGAAATTACCCAATTCGCAGTTCAAAATTTTGAACCTAAAAGTAATTTTACTGTCAGATGGTTCGAAAGTCAACCATATTTGCCGAATGATGTTCCGCAAAATACTGTCTTAACGGCTGGGTATCCTCACTGTCAAGATTCGGATCCTCATTTAACAGCGCATCCACGGCTTCGGAAGCCGTCTGCAAAAGAGAGGCATCCGTGTAAATATCACCCAGTACAAAAGAAAACTCGCCACTCTGCCGGATCCCGAAGATATCACCGGGGCCTCTCAGTTTCAGATCCTCGGAAGCAATATGGAAACCGTCGTTGGAATGGTTCAGAATCTGTAAACGTTCCATGGTCTCTTTGGCTTCGGAGGTGCTGATGAAAATGCAATAACTCTGGAATTCTCCACGTCCCACACGTCCCCGCAGCTGGTGCAGCTGTGCCAGTCCGAAACGCTCAGCATTTTCTACCATCATCACTGTGGCATTGGGAACATTGATGCCAACCTCGATGACCGTGGTGGAGACCAACACATCGATCTCCTTGTTGGCAAACTCTTCCATGATGCGGTTCTTGTCCGCCGGTCGCATCTTTCCATGGAGGTAAGCTACCTGAACGGAAGGAGGCAGCGCTGCCCGGAGCTTCTCCGTGTAGTCCACCACATTCTCCAGATCCTCAGATTCTCCCTCTTCCACCATGGGGCAGATGACGTAGGCCTGTCTTCCCGCGGCCACTTCTTTTGCAATAAATTCATAAGCTTTGGGGCGATAGGAAGTTCCTACAACACAGTTTTTGATGGGCAGTCTGTTCGCAGGAAGCTCGTCCACGACAGAGACCTTCAGATCCCCGTACGAAATGATGGCTAATGTC
>JBNMJR010000056.1:0-12024 GCA_050873925.1 Acetatifactor sp. | reverse complement strand
TGTAGTCAACATTGTCGGGAGGTCTGAGTTAGGAAAGTTATTTACTGCACAACGTGTATATGATATGTTGTGGCTGGCAGGAACCGAAAAATCAATTGGGACAGAGACAGTGGACGATTATGCGGCACGTAACTTGATTGGCTGGTTACAGAAACAGGATGATGTTGCCTTGGAATTAAAATGCGACATCGAATTTATTTATTTACCTGTATTGGATGAGTATTCTGAGGTGCAGCCACATGCTTTAAATACTAGATTAAGTAATGATCCAGACTATTTTTGCAGTTTGATTGAGCTGTTTTACAAAAAGCATTCGGAAGAAACACATCAAATCAGGTTGAACAAGGGATTGAGCGAACGCTTATGTGGCATTCTGCTTGATTATAAAGTTACGCCGGGAATAGATTGGAATGGTAAATTTCACGAAAATGTATTTCGAAGCTGGATGGCTTCTGTAAAAGCATGGAGTCTAGAAAATGATCGTTATGTGGTTGCAATGCAGAAGGTTGGTTCCGGGCTTGCCTATGCTCAACTGGATAATGAAAAGCTTCCGCAAAAAGTGATTATGGAGGAACTAAATAAGGCAGAAAATGAAGAACTTCGTCAGGGATATGATGTTGGAATAGTGAACCGGAGAGGCGTTCACGGCATAGATCCGGAGGGAAGACCAGAACTTGAATTGTCTGCCGATTATGAGATGAGAGCAGAGTTGGCTGAGAAAAAAGGATATTCCAGATATGCTGATGTACTCAGAGAGATTTCAGATCACTATCGCAGAGAGGCATCACATAATATTAGAATGACAAGAATTGAGGCGGAGGAATGATATGCTATACAAATTAGACCAAAACAAGCGTGACTATACAAAGGTAAAACGTGTCACTTTAGCGGACATCGGCTGGAAGGAGCTGGATTTGCAGCGTCTGATGTCTTCGCATATTCAGGATTTTATCTATTCCAACGATCTGTTCACGATTTTTAATGAGCGTCCGAGGCAGGAAGAGCCGGATATGCTTGCGATTGACAAGAATGGAGATTTGTATATTCTGGAGCTGAAGAGATGGAGTTCGGATAAGGAAAATCTCTTGCAGGTGCTTCGTTATGGGCAAATGTATGGAAGCAGTAATTATGATGAATTGAATGAGATGTTCCAGAAATACAGCAAATCCAATGTAGCATTGCTGGAGATACATAAACAGTATTTTGATCTTCCGGAGGATAAGGCATTGTGTAAGAGTGATTTTAACATGCACCAGCATTTCCTTATTGTCACCAATGGCCTTGACCAGAATACGGTGGATGCTATCAGATACTGGAAGAATAATGGATTGAGCATCGATGCCATCATTTACTGGGTATTTGAGATCAACGGGGAACATTATATTGAGTTCAACATGTACTCTCCCATCGAGGGCTATCTGGAGTATGAGGGAAATAATTACGTTTTGAACACCAATTATTCCAACAACAAGAACCACACGGATGATATGATAAACGAGCAGAAAGCGGCGGCTTATTATCCCGGATGGAGGGAGAAGATCGGCAAGCTCCAGCGGGGAGATACCGTGTTTTTATACAAGAGCGGCTACGGCATTATCGCATACGGTACAGCGGACGGAAAACTGGAGAAAAAAGACTGTGATGGCTACAAGGATTATGAGTATTACATGCATCTGGATGATTTTACGGTTTTGAAGAAGCCGTTAAGTGCTTCGAGAATGAAGGAATTAACGAAGCAGGGATTTCCGTTCCGAACGACGATGTTTTACATGAGTGAGGAATGTAAAGATATCATTATGAAAGAGATTAAGAAGAATTATTTATAGAGAAGTGTCGTGAAAGAATGGAGATGGCATTATGACCCACGAACAATTTGAACAGGCAGCCCAATATTGGAACAAAAAGGAAAAGATTGCCATGCCGGAGGAAGCGTTGAAGCAGGCGGTGGAAAAATATATTCAGGAGAACAACACCTGTGCGCTTGCCACGGGAAGCGGTGATTATATAAGGTGTACACCGATAGAGTATAGCTACCGTGATGGGAAATTCTGGATGTTTTCCGAAGGCGGAGAGAAATTTATAGGTCTGGAGAAGAATGCGAATGTAAGTCTGGCTATTTTTGACAAGTATGATGGATTCGGCAATCTGAAAAGCCTACAGATCATGGGCCGTGCGGAGATCATAGAACCGTTTTCCGACAGCTACAATGCCCACGCGGAATACAAGAAGATTCCACTGGAAGCACTGAAAAAATTAGAGCATCCCATGAACCTGATCTGCGTGACACCGGTCAGGATAGATGTGCTGCTTTCCGATTTGAAAAAGGACGGATATAGTATCAGACAGACGCTGGAGTTTGAGAAAAATAACTAAATTCAGCAGGGTGGAATTTTGCTATTTTGCTGTGTTGACAAGCTATAGAAATGTTAGTACT
The DNA here is from genome assembly GCA_050873925.1 of Acetatifactor sp. Lineage (GTDB taxonomy): Bacteria > Bacillota > Clostridia > Lachnospirales > Lachnospiraceae > Acetatifactor. The sequence continues at coordinate 9,590 of JBNMJR010000056.1, read as the reverse complement.
ATAATTTCAAAGCATATATTCTAACGATTCCGGCAGCGAGAGCTGATCCACACATCTATATCATTTCAATGAATTCTATGCTTTTACACCACATTAACCATGCACAGCATAGTACGTTGAATGACAAGTGGATAGTACGGCCGAAGTGTACCCTCTTGATTTCAGGTGCTATAAGAACAGGAGGACACTATGAAGAAACGCAGCTACGAATTGCCTATGGCCAACAGAGAATATAAGGATACCATTTTCCGATGGATCTTTTCGATTATTGAGAATCTGTTGTCTCTGTACAATGCAGTGACAGGAAAGAATTATCAGAACCCGGAAGATCTGGAGATCGTGACTCTGGAAAATGCCATTTATATGGGGATGAAGAACGATCTGGCATTTGTATTGGAAATGGGGTTGTATCTGTATGAACACCAGCCTACTTATAATCCCAATATTCCATTGCGGGATTTATTTTACATAGCCAGTGAATATCAGGATCTGGTAGATGAGAAGTCTTTGTATTCTTCCGGAATCCAAAAGATCCCAACACCGAATTTTCTGGTGTTTTATAATGGGACAGACCGGAACGTTCCGGATCGGACAGAGTTGCGCCTGTCGGATGCTTTTGAGAATCCGACACAGGACCCGGCACTGGAACTGAAAGTTACGATGCTGAACATCAATGCCGGTCATAACGAAGAGTTAATGAAGAATTGTCATGTCTTATGGGAATATGCCCAGTACGTGGCAAGAGTCAGAAAGTATGCAGCGGAAATGCCGCTGAATGAAGCGGTGGAATTGGCGATAACCGAATGCATTCGCGAGGGAATCCTCGCGGAATTTTTGCAGCACAATCGGGCGGAGGTTTATAAGGTGAGTATATTTGAGTATGATAAGGAAAAAGAAGAAAAGAAGCTCCGTAAGGCTGAACGTGAGTGTGGACGAGAAGAAGGACTACAGGAAGGTCTACAGGAAGGTCTACAGCGTGGACACATAGAAGAGCGAAAGTCACTGTTGGCATTGATTGCGAAAATGAGTGCCGGAGGGGATGCGGATAAGATTGCAACGTTGGATGATCCGGAAGTGATGAATGCAATGCAGGAGAAGTATGGAATAAAATAGCAGGAGACCTAAATGAACATCCAGATTTTCGGTACAAAAAAATGTAATGATACAAAGAAAGCCGAGCGTTTTTTCAAGGAGCGCGGCATCAAATACCAGTTCATAGACATGAAAGAAAAAGGCATGAGCAAGGGAGAGTTTACTTCCGTTGCGCAGGCGAACGGTGGCCTGGAGAACATGGTCAACTGGGAAGGAAAAGATCAGGATACGCTGGCTCTCATCCGGTATATTGCGGAGGAGGACAAGCTGGCAAAAGTGTTGGAGAATTCGTCAGTGATCTGCACGCCGATTGTCAGAAACGGAAAACAGTCTACGATCGGTTACCGGCCGGAGGTATGGAAAGGCTGGAACTGAGAATATAAAACAAAAATTCTATTTCAAAATTTCTATATCAGTGTGAGTTGATGTCTGTGACTTCAGAGAGAGTCCTGCTTAGTTACCCAATGACAACAATAAATACCTACAGATAGAAGGAATATGACGATGATTAAAACAATTATGAGAGACCCGATGTTTTTGGCACAGAAATCCGAGAACGCGACGGAGGCGGACAAACAGGTAGTGACAGATCTGCTGGATACCCTGAGAGCAAATCTGGATCATTGTGTCGGAATGGCGGCGAATATGATAGGGGTCCGGAAAAATATTATTGCAGTGGCAGCAGGCCCGTTCCAGTTTGCCATGATCAACCCGGTGATCACGAAGAAACTGCGCCCGTACCAGACAGAGGAAGGCTGTCTGTCGCTGGAAGGCGTGAGACCCTGTACCAGATACGAAGAGATTGAAGTGGATTATCTGGATAGCAATTTCCGGAAACAACATGGCAAATACACCGGTTGGACAGCCCAGATCATCCAGCATGAAGTAGACCATTGCAATGGAATTATTATATAAAAGGGATAATATTTTATCTATTTCTTGCTATTTTAGTGAAAAATAGATAAAATATTAGCATGATTAATTTATATCAAAAAACGTGGGCAGAAATAAATATGGAACTTGCAAAGCGAATGGTACAGCTTCGAAAGAGAAAGAAAATTTCTCAAAAAGAATTCGCGGTCAGATCAGGTGTAAGTCTCGGATCGTTGAAGCGTTTTGAGCAGACCGGAGAGATTTCACTGCAGTCTTTTACAAAGCTTGCAATAGCTCTTGGAGTGGAGGGAGAGCTGGAAGCTTTATTTGAGGAGGTACCATTTGACTCCATAGAGGAGATACTTCATGGACAGACTAAATAAGCTGGATGTATATTATCATGACCGGAAGGTCGGAACAATGGCATTATATCAAAACCGGCTTGCGGCGTTTGCGTATAGTGATGAATGGTTACAGGAGGGATTCTCGATCAGCCCATTTTCTCTTCCTTTGGAAAAGAGGGTTTTTATGCCGAAAATAGATCCGTTTGAAGGATTGTTTGGTGTATTTGCGGACAGCCTTCCGGATGGCTGGGGACGTCTTCTGGTAGATCGACTGATGAGAAAAAACGGGTTGGATCCTCATACAGTAGGGAGTCTGGAGAGACTTGCAATTGTAGGAAATACAGGTATGGGAGCCTTGACTTACCGCCCCACGATTCCCTTAGAATCCGTTTATAACGAATTAACATTGGATGAAATCGCAAAAGAATGTGAGCGCATTCTTCAGACAGATACCAGTGAAAAGTTGGATTATCTATTTGCAAAAGGAGGATCCTCCGGTGGTGCGAGACCCAAAATACTACCACGTATAGATAACGAAGACTGGATTATAAAATTTCCTTCGTCAGAGGATAGCAAGGATGTTGGTAGGCAGGAGTACGACTATGCACTCTGCGCAAAAGAGTGTGGAATAGAGATGGAAGAGGTCCGTCTATTTCCTTCGGAAAATACACAAGGATATTTTGGAACAAAGCGGTTTGATCGGGTTTACCAGGGGGAGAACGGAAAAGTTCATATGATTTCGACAGCGGCAATTCTTGAGACGTCTCACAGAATTCCCAATCTGGACTATGATATTCTTATGAAATTAACTCTTCAGCTTACGAAATCCATGGAGGAGTGCGAGAAACTTTACCGCCTTATGTGTTTCAATGTTTTCGCACATAACAGAGATGATCATTCCAAGAATTTTTCCTATATATACAAGGATAAGGAGAAGCGGTGGATACTTTCTCCGGCGTATGATCTCACGTATTCCAATTCTATTGGTGGAGAGCATGCAACAACAGTAAATGGAAATGGTGTAGATCCGGGAATGGAGGATCTTCTTTCGGTAGCGAAAAAGATAGGCCTTGGAATGACAAAGGCAAGAAAAACGGCAGCAGAGATTCAGGAATGTGTGCATGAACGATTGCGGGACTATTTATCCGATACGGAAATAGAAAATGATTGAGAGGTTTAATGAATAAAAATACCTTAGAAACCTTAAAAAAATACTTTGGCTATGCATCCTTCCGGGAAGGGCAAGTCTATCTGCTACCAGCTGCCGGCATTGATGCTGCGGAAGACGAGGAACTTAAGCGGGAATTTGGTTCCGGGATGAAAATAGCAGAAATCGCAAGAAAGCATGACAGAACCTATGGCGCTATACGAGCCCGGTTGAAGAAGCAAGGGTTGGTGGAATAACTCCTGTAAACTTTACCTGAAACAGTATTTTTTTCCATGCAGTATGCTAATATTATCCTACAGCAAGGAGAGAACACGACACACAGGATAAGGAACAAAAAATGCAGGTACGAGAAGTGATTTGTCCTTCTTGCAGCCATCGTTTCATGTGGATGGATGTCGAAGATGGACCGACGATCGAAAAATACCGGTCGGTAGAGACCGGAGAGACATTCCATACGGCAGTATGCCCTCGGTGCGTGAGACGTGTGATATTGTTACCGGACAGGATACGGGCAGTGTTGCCCGGAACGAAAGATAACCTGGAAATGATGTGGGAGAGAGGACTATGAAACTATGGCTGGATGATCTTCGCCCGGTTCCCTACGGGTACGAGGGCGCAAGATCGGTAGACGAAGCAAAACAGTTGATCCTGGAGGCGGAGCACAATGGGATCGAAATAGAGGTTCTGGATCTGGACCATGATCTGGGAGATTATGCGGATCAGGGCGGGGATGCCATCCGGCTGCTGGACTGGCTGGCAGAACGGGAGACATTCTATCCGGTGGAGATCCATACGTCGAATCCGGTAGGCAGAGCCAACATGGAGAGGATTCTGGCCAGATACTGGGGAGAACAGTACTGGTAGAATTTCCGTGATAATTTAACCAACGGTTAATAGGCAAAAGAGATTCTTTGTGCTATAGTAAAATTCTACGGAAAAACTGATATGCAACTGGATGCTGTACGGCATCGGAAGGAGGCGTATGATGGAAAGACCGCATTTTGACATTGTGGCCAGCGGTGCACGGATGAGAGCGATCCGTCAGGAGCGAAAGATCTCCGTGAAGCAGGTCATGGAGTACATGGGTTTTGAATCCACCCAGGCCGTGTATAAATGGGAAGCCGGAAAGTGCTTTCCCCAGGCCGACAATTTGATCGCTTTAGCAATTTTGTATCAATGTAAGCCCGATGGAGCTTTTGGTAGAAGAGGACCTGGTGTCCTCTTCTAGTCATATCTGGGGAAACGCCGCATAGTGCGGAACGGAAGAGAAAGAGCACAGGGAGAACAGTATGATTTACATAACGGGAGATACCCACGGGGATTTCACAAGATTTTCCGCGAAAAGACTGCGGAGAACCGGCATGGAACTGACGAAAGAAGATTACATCATTATCTGCGGAGATTTTGGACTGTGTTGGGCGAAGGATAGAACTTTTGAGTACCATTGTAAAAATTTTGCGGAGAAACCCTACACTATTCTGTGGGTACAGGGAAACCATGAAAACTATGATATGATCGGGGAATATCCGCTGGAAGAGTGGCATGGCGGAAAGGTGCGGCACATTATCCGGGACAAGGTGATATTGCTGGAACGAGGGCAGGTCTTCGAGATTGACGGCAAGACCTTTTTCACCTTCGGAGGGGCGTCTTCCCATGATATTCAGGGAGGAATCCTGGATCGTCAGACGGTAGATTTCGCAGAGCAGAAGCGCAGGGCGGATCGGAATCATCTTCCCTACCGGATCTTTCAGGAAAGCTGGTGGCCCCGGGAACTGCCGACGGAAGGAGAACTGCAGGAGGGACTGCGCAATCTGGAACGATATCATTACGAGGTAGATTATGTGATCACCCACTGTTGTGCCAGTACGCTGCAGGACCGGATCAATGCGGAGACGGGACGCTCCTGTGCCCCGGATCTGCTGACAGACTATCTGGAGACCTTGGAACAGAAGCTGCATTACAGGCACTGGTATTTCGGCCATTATCATCGGGACTGTCAGCCTGACGACAGGCACACGCTGGTATACTATGCGATGCTGCCGCTGGATGAATAGAAAGAAAGTGTGAATGCGGTACCGGGAAAGACGGAAGGAGAATCGAATCATGGCAAGAGATGAGAATATAAAAATTTTTCAGGATACAGAAGAAAGGGTAAAGAAAGATCCCGGACTGCAGGAGGCAGTGAAGCATTCCGTAGCGGAGCAGGTGCTGATTCCGGAGATGATGGAAGTTGCGGATCTGATGCCGGAGCTTGCCCGGAATCGTGACAGATATGAGCAGGATGCGGAAATTATAGTGTCGAAGAAGCGAAGTTATGAGGCAGCCGCCGGATATCCGGGAGAAAAGGTGTGCGTTCACAATTTTGCATCTGCAACGAATCCCGGAGGTGGTGTGACCAAAGGAAGCTCTGCCCAGGAGGAATGCCTGTGCCGCTGCTCCACTCTGTATTTTTGTCTGAATACGAAGGAAATGTGGGCAGGATTTTATTCGCCTCACAGATATGCGCAGAATCCTATCCACAATGATGACTGCATCTATACGCCGGGAGTCATTGTATTCAAATCCGATACTGCGACGCCGGCACCTCTTCCGGAAAAAGACCGGTACTCCGTTAACGTGATCACCTGTGCAGCGCCGAATCTGCGCCTGCTTCCGGCCAACGGGATGAATCCCGGAGACGGTGATAAGACAGTGAAGATGACGAGAGCACAGCAGCAGGCATTGCATGAGAAGCGCCTGACCAGAATTCTGGATGTGGCCGTGGCGGGAGGCAATGAGGTAGTCATTCTGGGAGCGTTCGGATGTGGAGCTTTTGAGAATGATCCGGAGGCTGTGGCAGCGGCGTTTTCCAACGTGATCGCTCGTTACAGAAAATGTTTTAAAACCATAGAATTGGCCATTTATTGTTCCCCCAGGGATGAGCAGAATTATAACATTTTCAAAAAAGTATTCGGCTGATACTGCATCGGAGAAATTCAACCACCGGTTGCTCGACAGAAGGAACTCCTTATAGTAAGCTGATAACATCAGATAGACACATACAGCACAAAACAAATTATCACATTGAAAACAGACTGCAAATCTGCGTGGTGGCTGCTAATGACAGCCGTGTGTCTAGTAAAAAGGAGGAAGCCATGAAAAGAGCATTCTGGTATGACGGAAACGATGCAGAACAGCAGCCGGATCCTGCGGATATGACCCAGACCGGGGCAATTCGTTTTCTGCAAAATTACAATAATGTATCTCATACGGAAAACGGTGCGGCAGGATACCGGACCACGGCCAATGCGCTGGTGGATCTGAATTTCAAAGTGGCTTCCCTGCGCATGAGGAAGGAAGAGGAAATCACGGAGGCATATATCCGTGCTTTTTGGGAATCTCCGAAATATGCGGTAAAATGGTTGTTTTTCCTGCGGGATATTCCGGAGGGAATGGGAGAGCGCAGAAGCTTCCGCGTCTGCCTGAAATACCTTGCGGTTTCCCAGCCGGAGATCACGAAAGCAGTCCTGAACTATGTGCCGGAATACGGCAGATATGACGATCTGCTGGTGTTGTTGGACACTCCGCTGGCAGGAGACGTGGCTGCGCTTTACCAGAAGCAGCTTCGTCTGGATCTGGCGGCAATGGCAGAGGGAAGGGGAATCTCCCTTCTGGCAAAATGGCTTCCCGGCAACAATACCTCTTCCGCCGAGGCAAGGAGATATGCGGAAATTCTCCGGAAATATTTTCAGATGTCGCCGAAGCAATACCGCCAGACACTGTCTTCCCTGCGAAGATACGGTAACGTTGTGGAGACGCAGATCTCCGCATCGGAGTGGACATCGGTGAATTATGATCGGGTTCCGGCAAAAGCAAATATGAAGTACGATCAGGCCTTTGCCAGACATGATCTTGCCAGACGGACGGAATATCTGGAGAAAGTGCTGGCCGGTGACAATAAGCTGCATACCAATGGACTGATGCCGTATGAGATCGTGCATCGCTATACCGGTAAGGGATGGTATTACAGGGACCCGATCCGGGAGGATCTGCTGACGGAATTGCTCTGGAAGAAAATTACGGAAGACGGTTTTCAGAATGAATGGGGACTGAAGGATGCTATCGTGGTGGCAGACGGTTCCGGGAGCATGTATACGCCTGTCTCCGGCAACAGCACCGTGCAGGCAATCGAGGTCTGCAATTCCCTGGCGATTTATTTTGCGGAACAGTTGAAAGGAGTCTTCCATAACAAGGCAATCACTTTCAGCAGCAGACCGCAGTTTATTGACCTGAGGGACAATACAAAGCTGAAAGATAAGCTGGAGATCATGCGCGCATACAGCGAGGTCTCGAATACCAACATCAAGGCGGTGTTTGACCTGCTGCTGGAGATGGCGATCAGCCATGAGGTACCGGCGGAGGAACTTCCCGGGCAGGTATTGATCATTTCCGACATGGAGTTTGATCAGGCAAGTGTCCCCAATTACTGGCTTTTCCCCGGAAAAAAGGAAACAGTGGAATGGGCTCCGGTCGATGAGGCATTGTTTACGACCATAGGAAAGCAGTATGAGGCGGCCGGATATCGGATGCCACGGCTGATCTTCTGGAATGTGTGCGGCAGAAGTGACACCATTCCTATGGTAGATAACGCAGAAGGACTCTGCCTGTTATCCGGCTTCTCACAAAATGCTATGAAAATAGCCGCGCAAAAAGAGCGGAAAGACCCTTGGGAAGCACTGAAAAAGGTATTGGATTCCCCCAGATACCAGCCCATCGAAGAGATGTGGAGGCAGATAAAACCGGCATCTGCGCCTGCAGGTTAACCAATTGATTGTTAACCTGCAAATAAACTGGTTGACAATTAAAAATTACCATGCTATTCTGACATAGGTTTCTACAAAAGACAAATGACAGAAAGGCATGGTTTTTTATTATGACAACACAGACAACAACCCGTAGCAAGACTTATGACATGGTGTACATTGCAGTATTTGCGGTACTGATCGCAATTTGCTCCTGGATCTCCATTCCGATGACCGTTCCCTTTACGTTACAGACCTTTGCGGTATTCCTGGCAGTAGGTGTGCTGGGCGGTAAGAGAGGAAGCCTTGCGGTATTGATCTATATTTTGCTGGGTGCGGTAGGTATCCCCGTATTCGCCGGTTTCTCCGGTGGTATCGGTATCCTGCTGGGTAACACCGGTGGTTACATTATCGGTTTTTTATTCTCTGCACTGCTGATGTGGCTGATCGAGAAATTCTTCGGACGTAAGATCTGGGTACTGGGCATCTCCATGGTGCTGGGACTGATCGTCTGCTATGCATTCGGAACTGCATGGTTCATGGTGGTATACGCACAGAATGCAGGTGCAGTCGGACTGGCTACCGTTCTGGGATGGTGCGTGATTCCTTTCATCATTCCGGATCTGGTGAAGATCGCGTTGGCACTGACCCTGAGCAAGAGACTGGCTAAGGTCCTGAAGCTGAACGGACAGGACTAAAGGATCGGCCGGACATGGAAGAGACAACAACTTACCGGATCCGTCCGCATCACGGAATGTGTCTTTATTTCTTCGAGGGGAAGGGATATAGTGACGGATTTACCGCCCACATGGCGGAAGTGAAGAACTGGCTGCTTGGTGGAAATGGACCGGCATCCCTGCGGCTTGTAGGAGAGACGGATGAGATCTGCAGTGCCTGCCCGCATAATAAGGGTGGCAAATGTGAATCCGCGGAAAAGGTGGATCGCTACGATAACGGTGTACTGCAATACACCGGTTTACAGGCGGGACAGGAACTTACTTTTCAGGAATTCGAAAAAATAGTGGAGGACAGAATTCTCCGGCCCGGCAACGGCAGAGTGATCTGCGGCGATTGCCAGTGGAAGGAGATCTGTCATAAAAATACGGTGACAAACGAAGGAATCTGATCAGTCTTTGTAACAGAATCCTTCATCATAGGTCCAGTGGATGATTTTCCCGGAGCAAGGTAGCGGCATACTTTCATGCAGCCGGATCGAAGCGGTATTATCCACCAGAACCTGAGAGTACATCAGAGCGTCGTTGCAGATATAAGCAACGGCGCTTATCATTTTCCCGGCATATCCCTGTCTGCGGTAAGCGGGAAATACATAGA
>JBNMJR010000055.1:0-12100 GCA_050873925.1 Acetatifactor sp. | reverse complement strand
GTTTTGCACTTCTGACGGAGGAACGTCGTGCCACCGGTATCTTCGGAATCCTGAATATCCGGGAGAATACGGTGATCTCCAGTCTGAAGAAACATAAAAAAGCAGGATTTTATCTGAGCGATAAATCCATGGAGAAGGACACCGCATGGGCCATTGATGCCATGCATATCAAGACCCCTTCCCAGAAGACGAAGATCCGGTCTCTGTCCGGTGGTAACCAGCAGAAGGTTATTCTCGGCAGATGGCTTCTCACAGAGCCGGAGGTGCTGATGCTGGATGAGCCTACCAGAGGTATCGACGTAGGTGCAAAGTACGAGATCTACCAGCTGATCATTGATCTGGCCAACAAGGGCAAAGTTGTCCTGATGGTATCTTCGGAGATGCCGGAACTGCTGGGCGTATGTGACAGAATTCTTGTCATGAGCGGCGGTAAGCTGGCAGGAGAAGTAGATGCCAAAAATACGACACAGGAAGAGATCATGTCTCTTGCTGCAAAATATGTATAGGAGGATATGCGTATGAATCCCGGCAAAGCAATTCAGAATAAAATTAACGGCGTAAAGCAAAATTTTGCAGACTACAAGAAGCTGGACAGCAGAGACAAGAAGACCTATTGGAAAGAATTTTTACTTAACAATGCCTTATACATCCTGCTGATCGTAGCAATTATTTACACTTACATCCAGAACTCCAATTTCCTGTCGGCGGCTTCCATTGTCAATATCATCAGCCTGTCCGCAGCGAACCTTCCCATTGCCTGTGGTATCGCAGGATGTATCGTATTGACCGGTACTGACCTGTCCGCAGGACGTGTGGTAGGACTGACCGCATGTATCACGGCATCCCTGATGCAGTCCGTGACTTATGCCACCAAGATGTTCCCGAACCTTCCGGTACTTCCGATCCCTCTGGTGATCCTGATCGTACTGTTGGTCGGCGGTATCGTAGGATGGGTCAACGGTTTCTTCGTAGCGAAGTTCCAGTTACATCCCTTCATCGTAACCCTGGCTACCCAGCTGATCGTATACGGTTTACTGTTAATGTACATCATGATCAACGGCAATAACGGTCAGCCTCTGTCCGGTCTGGATCAGCATTTCAACGATGTGGTAAAGGGCAGTGTGATCTCCTTCAATGCCGGCGGCGCGAGAATCGCCATTCCCAACTATGTATGGCTGGCAGCTTTGATCGTTGTTATCATGTGGTTCATCTGGAACAAGACCACCTTCGGTAAGAACATGTTCGCAGTAGGTTCCAATCCTGAAGCGGCAAAGGTATCCGGTGTTAACGTAATGAGAACCACCATTTTGGTACATACACTGGCAGGTGCCATGTACGGTCTGACCGGTTTCATCGAGTCTTCCCGTATCGGTTCCAACACAGCGAATACCGGATTGAACTACGAGTGTGATGCCATTGCAGCCTGCGTTATCGGCGGTGTCTCTTTCGTAGGTGGTACCGGTAAGATCAGTGGTGTCGTACTTGGTGTATTCCTCTTAAGAATCATCTTCGTAGCACTGAACTTCCTGTCCATCAACATGAACATGCAGTATGTGATCAAAGGTCTCATCATTCTGGTTGCCTGCGCAATCGATATGAGAAAGTACCTGGTAAGAAAGTAATGACATAAGACTCACCCATAGAAAACATCCGTGACTGCTTGCAGGTAAAGGATGTTTTCTATGTGGGGAGTAAAACAATATGAGTATGAAGGACGACAGTCCGGAATACGAATATTGGTTGCAATTTCGAGGGTGCGCAGCACATAGAAATTGCTTATGATAGATTAGGAAAAGGAACAGCTATGAATCAGGAACAAGTGACAACAGAGAATACAGAAGAAAAGGCAGCAGAAGTCACCACACAGCCGGAAACAACGCAGCAGTCGGATGAGGCGGTTCGTCCCAAAGGAAAATGGTTCGGCCGCGGTATCTACGGAAGCAAGGATGTCCCCATCCGCATTCTGGACGGACTGATCGGTGCCCTGATCGTGGTGATCGTGGGAATGATCATTTTCTTCGCGGTGCGTGGCGGATTCAATATTGTGTACGATACGGACGGCGGAAGTGAAGTGGCAGCCCAGAAGGTGCGCTACGGGGAATTCCTCACAGAACCGGAGACTCCTTACAAGCCCGGCTATACTTTTGACGGCTGGTACACGGAAAAAGAAGGAGAGACGGCACTGTGGTATTTCCAGTCGGAGAAAGTCACCGGCGATATGACGCTGACCGCTCACTGGGTTCCCGCACAGCTCACCGTGAAATTCGACTATGACGGCGGCACCGATGCCGACGGCTCCACCACGGAATCCAAACAGGTGACCTTTGGCGAGACCTACGGTGAACTTCCCACCCCGGTAAAAGAGGGCAGTACCTTCGCCGGCTGGGAGTACAGCGGTCAGACCATCACCCAAGACACAATAGTCCAGATGACCGGAGAACATGTCCTGACGGCAAGCTGGAATTAAATGGCTCGTAACATAGGGGAGTTGTGGGCATTTTGTTTACTGATTCCTCGAAAACCCATCAAATAGTAGAAAATAGTGGAATTATTGCTTTGGGAGCAAATAATTTCCTCTATAATTACAGAAAAGATCTGATACAGAGGAACTACTTCTTCTAAAGCGCTTATTGCTATTTGATTTCCACCATTTTCATTAGATTAGGACTGTTTTAAAGGAAAGACTGTAGACACCCAATGTGGATGGACTGCGGCTGCCTATGTCATGCTCAAATTAAAAACCACCTCCATATACTGCGGACAGTACATGAAGGTGGTTTATTTATAGATCTTCTTAAGCTTTCTTGTTGATCATGGCACGTTTTCTCATGGTCGGATCCAGGATCTTCTTACGGATACGCAGGTTGGTGGGTGTTACCTCCAACAACTCGTCGGTATCGATGAAGTCCAGAGCCTGCTCCAGAGACAGGATCTTGGGCGGAGTCAGACGCAGAGCTTCGTCGGCGCTGGAGGAACGGGTGTTGGTCAGCTGCTTCTTCTTGCAGACATTGATCTCGATGTCCTCACTGCGTCCGGTCTGACCGATGACCATACCGGAATATACCTTTTCACCGGGTCCGATGAAGAGAGTACCACGCTCCTGAGCATTGTACAGACCGTAGGTGATAGCTTCACCGGCTTCAAATGCGATCAGGGAACCCATCTTACGATACTGGATATCTCCCTTATAAGGGCCATAGTCGTCAAATACAGTGTTCAGAATACCGTTACCCTTGGTATCGGTCATGAACTCACCGCGGTAACCGATCAGTCCTCTTGCGGGGATGGAGAACTCCAGACGGGTGTAAGTACCGCCGGAAATGGAACCCATGTTGCGAAGTTCACCCTTTCTCTGACCCAGCTTCTCAATAACAGCACCGGCAAATTCATTGGGAACGTCGATGTAAGCCAGCTCCATAGGCTCCAGTTTCTTGCCGTTCTCATCGGTATGATACAGAACCTCAGCCTTACTTACAGCAAATTCAAAACCTTCACGACGCATATTCTCGATCAGTACGGACAGATGCAGCTCACCACGGCCGGATACCTTGAAACGGTCAGGGGAGTCTGTCTCTTCCACACGAAGAGATACATCGGTGTTCAACTCACGGAACAGACGGTCACGTAAATGACGGCTGGTAACGAATTTACCCTCCTGACCGGCCAGAGGAGAATCATTTACCATGAACTGCATGGCAATGGTAGGCTCGCTGATCTTCTGGAAAGGAATAGGAACTACGTTTTCCGGAGAGCAGATGGTGTCACCGATATGAAGTTCACTGATACCGGAGATGGCAACGATGGAACCGATGCCAGCTTCCTTGACTTCCACTTTATTCAGACCGTCGAACTCGTACAGCTTGCTGACCTTGGTCTTGATAACCTTGTCGGGATCGTGGTGGTTACAGATGACCACATCCTGATTTACACGGATGGTACCGTTGTCTACCTTGCCGACACCGATACGTCCTACCTACTCATTATAATCAATGGTACTGATCAGTACCTGGGTAGCTGCATCCGGATCTCCTTCGGGAGCGGGGATGTAGTTCAGGATTGTCTCGAACAGAGGCTCCATATCGGTACCCGGCTCATCGGCATCCAGGGAAGCAATACCGGCTTTTGCGGAAGCGTATACGAAAGGACAATCCAGCTGGGAATCATCCGCATCCAGTTCTAAGAACAGTTCCAGCACTTCGTCTACGACCTCATCGGGTCTTGCTTCGGGACGGTCGATCTTGTTGATACATACGATAACGGGAAGCTTTAATTCCAGTGCCTTACGAAGCACGAATTTGGTCTGGGGCATGGCACCCTCGAAAGCATCCACCACCAGGATAACACCGTTTACCATTTTCAGGACACGCTCTACCTCGCCACCGAAGTCCGCATGGCCCGGGGTGTCGATGATGTTGATCTTGGTACCCTTATACATAACAGCAGTGTTCTTGGACAGAATGGTGATACCACGCTCACGCTCGATATCGTTGGAGTCCATGACACGCTCAGCAACTTCCTGATTCTCACGGAATACACCGCTTTGTTTTAACAGCTCATCCACCAGGGTGGTTTTACCGTGGTCTACGTGAGCAATGATTGCAACGTTTCTGACATCTTCTCTTTTTTGTCTCATAAAAATCCTTGCCTTTCTAAAAATGCGTGCAACTGATTCAATCTTTTTTCAAACTGTTTCAGTATAGCACTTATCATTTGCGGACGCAAGAAAAAACCGTGGAAAATCAACGTTTTTGGTGGTTTTCCATATGAAAAAGTATGGAAAAGAAATCCCTTTTGTGCGTAATTTGCCAGTTCACGCGATGGGTTTTAGTACTCAAACGGCAGATTTTAGAGTATAAATAGTAGTGCAATACATAAAGATTGTTGTAGAAGAGTCAGAAGATGTAGAAGGGAGAACAAAAATGACAGATAAGGTTATTGAAAACAATCAGGTAACGGTGATGGGGGAAGTGGTAAGCGATTTCTCCTACAGCCATGAGATCTACGGGGAAGGATTCTACATGGTGGACATCAAATGTACGAGACTGAGCGACAGTTTTGACATCATACCTGTGATGGTCTCGGAGAGATTACTGGACGTGACGGCCAGCTATGTCGGAATGCTTTTGTGTGTGAACGGACAGTTTCGGTCCTACAATCGCCATGAGGAGCGCAAGAACAGACTGGTGTTGTCTGTGTTTGCCAGAGAAGTGAAATTTATTGAAGAAATGGAAGAGAGCTCGAAGACGAACCAGATCTATCTGGATGGATATATATGTAAGGAACCGGTGTATCGTAAGACACCGTTGGGAAGAGAGATCGCGGATCTGCTGCTGGCGGTAAACCGTCCGTACGGCAAGTCCGATTATATTCCCTGCATCTGCTGGGGACGTAATGCCCGTTATGCGGAGCATTTCAAGGTAGGAGAGCGTTGTGCGATCTGGGGACGGATCCAGAGCCGTGAATATATGAAAAAACTGGATGAAGAGCATGTGGAGAAGCGGGTTGCCTTCGAAGTATCCGTCAGCAAACTGGAGCTGCTGGAGGAGGCACAGGTGCAGGAATCCATCGTTTAACGACAAAAGATTGCAAAATGTGACAATATATGGTATAAAAGAATGCATAGATATTAGTAACTGTGTACAGTCGACAGGCGGATACACAGATAAACCATGAGGTGTGGAATGGCAAACGGGTGCATCTATATTTATACCGGCGATGGCAGAGGCAAATCACCGGCAGCGATCGGAAGAGCGGTACAGGCCGCGGTAGAGGGCAAGAGAGTTGTTATTATCCAGTTTCTGAAGGGAAAGGGACTGGGGGATTCCGATTTCTTACGCAGAATGGAACCGGAGATCAAGTTGTTCCGCTTCGAAAAATCGGATGGTAATTTTGTAGAGTTACCGGAGGAGAAGAAGCAGGAAGAGATCCAGAACATCCGCAACGGAATTAGTTTTGCCAAGAAAGTACTGACGACCGGAGAATGCGATCTGCTGATCTTAGACGAAGTATTGGGATTGGTGGAAAAAGATATTATTACCGAAGATACATTGAAGGCATTGCTGGAATGCCGGGGAGATACGGACGTGATCCTGACGGGGATCACCCTGGACGATGAGATCTGCGTTCTGGCGGATGAAGTGTCCAAGATCGAAACGGTAAAATTCAAGGTCTGGGATTGACAGCCACATGGGTTGATGCTATCATAAAACTATATTTAAGAAGATAGAGGTTGCGTTTTTCAAGAGTATTTTTTCGGAGGTAGCAGGTACCGATGAGGGAAGAAGAAAGGGGAATACGCCGAAAGATAAGGTATCCTGCATATGTTATCTTGGGCATACGTTTAAGAAGCGTATGACTGTCATCTCGTAAGCAGATGGGGCGCTATCAAATAAGCTTGGATAATCAGCGCCGGCGCCATTGTGCGCTGGCGTTTTGCAAATGGAGGAAGCATATGGCTATTTTTAAAGGAGCAGGCGTGGCAATTGTCACACCCATGAACGAGGACGGATCCGTCAATTATGAGAAATTCGGTGAACTGATCGAATTCCAGATTGCAAACGGCACAGATGCCATTATCGTATGCGGTACCACAGGTGAGTCATCTACCCTGACCCATGAGGAACATCTGGATACCATCAAATACTGTGTGGACAAAGTAGCGAAGAGAATCCCCGTAGTGGCAGGTACCGGTTCCAATTGTACCGAGACCGCAGTATATCTGTCTCAGGAAGCGGAAAAATACGGTGTGGACGGCATTCTGCTGGTAAGCCCCTACTATAACAAAGCAACTCAGAAGGGATTGTATCGTCATTTCAAGACCGTTGCGGATTCTGTGAAGGTTCCCGCTATCCTGTATAATGTACCCAGCCGTACCGGATGCAATATTCTGCCGGAGACCGTAGTGAAGCTGTGTAAGGATGTGGAGAATATTGTAGGTGTCAAGGAAGCCAGCGGTAATATCAGCCAGATCGCTCACCTGGCAGCTATCGGACAGGGTGTTGTGGACATTTACTCCGGTAATGACGACCAGATCGTACCCATTCTGGCTTTGGGCGGTGTCGGAGTTATCTCCGTTCTTTCCAATGTAGCACCCACGCAGACCCACGAGATCTGCCAGAAGTTCTTTGACGGAGATGTGGCAGGCAGCCGTCAGATGCAGCTGGATGCCATGGATCTGTGTAATGCACTGTTCTGCGAAGTGAACCCGATTCCCGTGAAGACTGCACTGAACATGATGGGGATGGGAGCCGGTGCGTTCCGTATGCCTCTGTGTGAAATGGAAGAGGCCAATGCCAAGAGGCTTGAAAAAGCCCTGAAGGATTACGGTGTCCTGTAGGCTGGAAAATAAAAAGCAAGAGTGGAAGAATCCCGCCTGTGAAATTTTTGTCATGGGCGGGATCTTTTAAGTTAAATTATGTAAAAAAGAAGAATAGTATAATAGATGGGAGAGAAGAAAAATGGTAAAAGTAATCATGCATGGATGTAACGGTAAAATGGGACAGGTGATCAGCGGACTGATCGCAGCGGATCCTGAGATGGAACTGGTGGCGGGAATCGATGCCAGAGACGATGGTCACAATCCCTATCCCGTGTTTACGGATATTACCAAATGCGATGTGGCAGCAGATGCGATCATTGATTTCTCTGCAGCAGTAGCGGTAGACAAGCTGCTGGATTACTGCGTGGAAAAGAAAATACCCTGCGTACTGTGCACCACCGGTCTGTCCGAGGCACAGCTGGCGAAGGTAGATGAGGCAGCAAAACAGGTGGCTATTTTGAAATCCGCTAACATGTCCTTAGGTATCAACCTGATGTTAAAGCTTTTGAAAGAAGCAGCCGGAGTTCTGGCAAATGCAGGCTTCGATATGGAAATTGTGGAGAAACATCACAATCTGAAAGTGGACGCTCCCAGCGGCACAGCACTGGCACTGGCAGATTCCATCAACGAGGAATTTAACGGTGAATACGAATACGTTTACGACCGCAGTACCCGCAGAGAGCAGAGACCGAAAAAAGAGATCGGTATCAGTTCCGTCAGAGGCGGAACCATCGTCGGTGACCACGATGTGATCTTCGCCGGAGCAGACGAAGTCGTAACCTTCTCCCACACCGCCTACTCCAAGACCGTCTTCGGCAAGGGCGCTGTACAGGCAGCCAAGTTCCTGGCAGGCAAGCCCGCCGGCATGTATAACATGTCCAATGTCATTGATGTAGCGATGTAATAAAGTTGAAGTACATACAGTGCAATATTATATGTAGACCAGCAGACATGATCGGGTGTAAGAATAAGCAGGCCGTAAGCAGACGTCGGTACTTAGCGGTCGTACTATGACCGCTTATGTACCGCTACGTTCTGCGACAGAGCGAGAGCGTGCCGCGTTTCTTATGCCCGATCGTGGCGGCGGAGAGCTTGCGAAAGTCATTGTAGTCATGAATAGAAAGGCGATTACTTTATGAACGAAATGGAACAGAAGGTCTTAAAGACCCTCTCACACCAGTATAAAAATATTGCGGCAGCCTCCACGGAGATCATCAACCTCCAGTCCATCCTGAACCTGCCCAAGGGCACGGAACATTTCCTGACGGATATTCACGGAGAATACGAACAGTTCAACCATGTCCTGAAAAACGGTTCCGGCTCCGTACGCCGCAAGATCGACGAGGAATTCGGCAACACCATCAGCAACAAGGACAAAAAAAGCCTGGCAACCCTGATCTATTATCCCGAAAGCAAACTGGAGATCGTGGAGAGAGAAGAGGACAATCTGGAGGACTGGTACAAAATATCCCTTCATCGTCTGGTGCAGGTCATCAAACGTGTCTCTTCCAAATACACCCGCTCCAAGGTGCGAAAAGCCTTGCCGAAGGATTTCGCCTATGTCATCGAAGAACTGATCACGGAGAAGGAAGAGATCCAGGACAAAGAGGCATACTATAACGAGATCATCCATACCATCATCCGCATCGGCAGAGCACCGCAGTTTATTATTGCGTTGAGCCACCTGATCCAGCGGCTGGTCATCGATCATCTGCATATCGTCGGGGATATTTACGACAGAGGTCCCGGTCCTCATATTATTATGGATACTTTGTGCGAGTACCATTCTGTGGATGTCCAGTGGGGCAACCATGACATGGTGTGGATGGGCGCAGCGGCCGGAAGTCTGGCCTGTATCGCCAATGTGGTCCGCATGTCCGCCAGATACGGCAACCTCGCCACACTGGAGGACGGCTACGGCATCAACCTGCTGCCTCTGGCTACATTTGCACTGGAAACTTATGAAAATACCAACTGCGATGCCTTTACCATCAAGTTCAACACCGATTACAATACCAAGGATCTCGGGCTGGATACCAAGATGCACAAGGCCATCGCTATTTTGCAGTTCAAGCTGGAAGGCCAGCTGATCATGAGACACCCGGAGTTCCATATGGAAGACCGGATGCTGTTGCACCGGATCGATTTCGAGAAGAAGACCGTCTGTGTGGATGGCAAAGAATATCCCATGAAAGACGTGGATTTCCCCACAGTGGATCCTGCGCACCCTTACGAACTTACGGAAGAAGAGAGCAAGGTCATGCTGCGTCTGCAGCAGGTATTCATGCGTTGTGAGAAACTGCAGCGCCATGTGAAGTTTCTGTTCTCCAAGGGAGGGATGTACAAGATCTACAACGGTAATCTGTTGTATCACGGATGTGTCCCCTTAAATCCGGACGGCAGCTTTCTCCAGGTAGAGATCTGCGGCAAAGAATATTGCGGAAAAGCACTGTACGACATTCTGGAATATTATGCCAGAAGAGGTTATTATGCCAAGGAAGCCAAAGAACGTGCTCTGGGACAGGATATGATCTGGTATATCTGGGCAGGGCCCGGCTCTCCGGTGTTCGGCAAGGCGAAAATGGCTACCTTCGAGCGGTATTTCCTGGAGGATAAGGAGACCCATACAGAAGAGAAGAACAGTTACTATAAGCTGTTGGAAAATGAGGAAGTCATCGGCAGAATCTTAGAGGAATTCGGGCTGGACAAGACCGATGCCCATATCGTCAACGGCCATGTGCCTGTAGAACAGATCCACGGGGAATCACCCATCAAATGCGGCGGTAAGCTGTTGATCATCGACGGCGGTTTCTCCAAAGCATATCAGAAAAAGACAGGAATCGCGGGATATACGCTGGTATGTAATTCCAGAGGAATGCGTCTGGTGGCCCATGAACCTTTCGAATCTACGGAAGCGGCGATCATCAAGGAATCGGATATTTTCTCGGATTCCGTGGTGGTGGAGAATTTCCCCCGCAGAAAGCTGGTAGCCGATACCGATACCGGCAAGGAGATCCAGGAGAATATCTTCTATCTGGAAGAACTCCTGGAGGCTTACCGGGAAGGTACGATCATGGAAGAGGTATAACTTATCTCTGGCCGGCTCCGGTGGTGGCAGTGGTAGAATTGTTGTCGCCGGCATTGGCGTTGCCGTTGCCTACCAGATCGTTGGTGATATCGGAGACTCCGTTGGCGGCATCGTCCACAATATTGCCTACGGTATCACCGGCTTCTCCGACGGCGTTGCCGGCATTGTCCAGCATGGAATCATTTTCGCCTACAGTGTTACCGTTGCCGTTGGTGTCGCCCATGTTGTCTGTGGCAGCAGTTCCGGTCTCTGTGGTCTGCGCCTCTGTGCGCTCCTGAGTGGCAGGAGAGGCAGAAGGGGAAGGAGAGGCAGCCATGCTGCCGGAGTTATTGTTGTTCTTGTTGGTGCCGCAGGCGCTGGCCATGCACAGGTAGACTGTGATGATGCCCAGAACCAGTAATTTTTTCCCGATGTGGGATGTTGCATTATTTGTCTTATTTTTCATAATGTCCTCCATTTCAAGATGCCCGTCAGGGATATTCTGTCCGAACCAAAGGTGGTCGGCTTGAGGGTAGTATGTGCGGATTTTAGAAAATAATTCAAAAAAATAAAAATCAGTTGGAAGAAAACGAGGAAAAAGATGGAATTTCGGCCCTGTATTGATATTCATAACGGAAAAGTAAAACAGATCGTCGGTGGAAGCCTAAAAGATCTCGGTGATCAGGCACAGGAGAATTTTGTCTCGGAGCAGGACGCTGCCTTTTATGCAAAACTGTATCAGAAAAACAATTTAAAAGGCGGACATATCATTTTATTGAATGCACTGGACAGTCCCTATTATGAGGCGACGAAGGAACAGGCATTGTCGGCTCTGCGTGCATATCCGGGAGGATTGCAGGTCGGAGGAGGCATTACGGCGGAAAATGCGGCAGAGTATCTGACAGCCGGAGCATCTCATGTGATCGTGACATCCTATGTGTTCCGGGAGGGCCGGATCGACTATGACAGACTGAACAGGCTGGTGCGGGCCGTCGGGAAAGAGCACCTTGTACTGGATGTCAGCTGTAAGCGTGTGGGAGAGCAGTATCTGGTAGTGACCGATCGGTGGCAGAAGTTGACAGAAGAAGCGGTGGATGAGGCGCTGCTTGAAAAATTGTCTGCCTACTGTGACGAATTCCTGATCCATGCCGTGGATGTGGAAGGCAAGGCCCGGGGAATCGAACAGGAACTGGTAAAGTTTATCGGAAATTATACCGGAAATCCGATTACCTATGCAGGGGGTGTACACTCCATGGAAGACCTGCTTATGCTAAAAAAACTGGGACAGAACCGGATGAATGTGACCATCGGAAGTGCATTGGATCTCTTCGGCGGCAACATGAAATGGGAAGATGTGCTGACGGTGTGCAGAGAAAAACAGGTGTGAAAACGAAAAATCCGCAGGGCCTATCAAACGATAGAGCCTGCGGATTTTTGCTATGTGCTATTTTCCGTTTATGATTAAAGCTTGGTTACGTTAACAGCCTGAGGTCCCTTTTCGCCGTCTACAACATCAAAAGAAACGGCTGCGCCTTCTTCCAGAGTCTTGTAGCCTTCCATGTTCAGTCCGCTGTAGTGTACGAATACATCCTTGCCGGATTCATCGGAGATGAAACCATAACCCTTCTGGTTGTTGAACCACTTAACTGTACCTTTCATTACGATACCTCCAAAAAATATAAAAAAATGTTGAGTTGCAAGTAATTTCGCAACTG
>JBNMJR010000054.1:0-12109 GCA_050873925.1 Acetatifactor sp. | reverse complement strand
GTTTCCTGATTGGTATGAGCACGGAAAGTAGGATCTTCTTCTGCCAGTTTTGCAAGAGCTTCACCCATCTTACCCTGACCGGCTTTGGTCTTGGGCTCGATAGCCAGCTCGATAACGGGCTCAGGGAACTCCATGGACTCCAGGATTACAGGGTGCTGCTCATCACAGATGGTATCACCGGTAGTGGTGAACTTGAAACCAACTGCTGCTGCGATATCACCGGAGTAAACCTTATCCAGCTCTGCACGCTTGTTAGCATGCATCTGCAGGATACGTCCAACACGCTCCTTCTTATCCTTAGTAGCATTTAAAATATAGGAACCAGCATTCATGGTACCGGAATATACACGGAAGAATGCAAGCTTACCTACGAACGGGTCAGCCATGATCTTGAATGCCAGAGCTGCGAAAGGTTCATCATCGGATGAATGTCTTACAACTTCGTTGCCATCCAGATCGGTACCCTTGATGGGAGGAATGTCGGTAGGAGCGGGCATATACTCAACGATTGCATCCAGAAGCTTCTGAACACCCTTGTTACGATATGCGGAACCGCAGCATACAGGAATTGCTGTACACTCGCAGGTTGCCTTACGCAGTACCTTCTTCATCTCTTCTACAGAAGGCTCTTCACCTTCCAGGTACATCATCATCAGATCGTCATCCAGCTCACAGATCTTCTCGATCAGTTCGGAACGATACAGTTCTGCATCATCCTTCATGTCGCCAAGATCATCGGTAACGGTGATGTTATCACCCTTATCGTCGTTGTAGATGTAAGCTTTCATCTCGAACAGATCGATGATTCCCTTGAAATCGTCCTCTTTGCCGATAGGCAGCTGAAGAACGATAGCATTTTTACCAAGTCTGGTCTTGATCTGCTCTACTGCGCCGTAGAAGTTAGCACCCAGGATGTCCATCTTGTTGATGAACGCCATACGAGGTACGTTGTAGGTGTCAGCCTGACGCCATACGTTCTCGGACTGAGGCTCTACACCACCCTTTGCACAGAAGACGCCGACAGCGCCGTCCAGTACACGAAGGGAACGCTCAACCTCAACGGTGAAGTCTACGTGACCCGGGGTATCAATGATGTTGATACGATGCTCAAGAGCACCGGGTGCGGGCTTGGTCTCTTTCTCAAGAGTCCAGTGACAGGTAGTAGCAGCAGAGGTGATGGTAATACCTCTCTCCTGTTCCTGCTCCATCCAGTCCATGGTAGCAGTACCTTCGTGAGTATCACCAATCTTGTAGTTAACACCAGTGTAATACAGGATACGCTCTGTCAGTGTGGTCTTACCCGCATCGATATGAGCCATAATACCAATATTTCTGGTTCTCTCTAATGGATATTCTCTTCCAGCCAAGATTTTTCCCTCCTACTAGAATCTGTAATGAGCAAAAGCCTTGTTTGCCTCTGCCATCTTGTGCATGTCTTCTTTTCTCTTAACTGCAGATCCGGTATTGTTGGCTGCGTCAAGAATTTCGTTAGCAAGTCTGTCTTCCATGGTCTTCTCACTTCTCTTACGAGAGAACATGGTCAACCAACGAAGGCCCAGAGCCTGACGTCTCTCAGGTCTAACCTCGATAGGTACCTGATAGGTAGCACCACCGATACGTCTTGCTTTTACTTCCAGAACAGGCATGATATTGTTCATAGCCTCTTCGAATACTTCCAGAGCAGGCTTGCCGCTCTTCTCTTCAACCTTAGCAAATGCTCCGTATACGATCTTCTGGGCTACACCCTTCTTGCCATCCAGCATGATGTTGTTGACAAGCTTGGTAACCACTTTGTTGTTGTATAAAGGATCTGCTAATACATCTCTTTTCTGAATATGTCCTTTACGTGGCACGGTTCTTCCCTCCTTAACAAATTGTTCTCGTGAGATACGTTATCTCGGCATCAAAGATGCCTCGATGTCGGCTGTTCGCCGCCCCAGCCCTTCCATAAAAGTTCGTCTGCAAGCTAGCTTGCACTCACTTTTATGTCAGTTCTGTCCTTCTCACTAGTTACGTTAAATCATCGGTACTCACATGTGTTTCCCCAAGTGTTCGCGCTGTTATATCTGTATCACAGAATTCCAACACTTTTCTTAGTTTCGTTTTTGTGGTACAAAGATGTCTCATCGACATCTCCAAAAATCCTTGCGGATTTTCATCGAACTCTCGGTCCGACGTTCAAAACGCCCCGGATACTACTTATTTCTTAGCATCCTTAGGTCTCTTAGCGCCGTACTTGGAACGAGCCTGTTTTCTGTTAGCGACACCGGCGGTATCAAGGGTACCACGGATGATGTGGTATCTGGTACCGGGCAGGTCCTTAACACGACCACCACGGATCAAAACAACGCTGTGCTCCTGCAGATTGTGACCTTCACCGGGAATGTAGCTGGTAACTTCGATTCCGTTGGAAAGACGTACTCTGGCGATCTTTCTAAGAGCAGAGTTAGGCTTTTTAGGAGTTGCTGTCTTAACAGCGGTACATACACCACGCTTCTGGGGAGCAGAAACGTCTGTTGCTTTCTTGTGAAGAGAGTTGTAACCCTTCTGGAGAGCAGGTGCAGTAGACTTCTTAACAGAAGTCTGACGTCCTTTTCTTACTAACTGGTTAAATGTTGGCATTCTGTTTCACCTCTTTCTTAATAGTATAATAGACGCACCTTTTCTGGCACGCTTTAACAGTATACTTGTTCCGACTTCCGTTGTCAACAGGTTTTTCGTGAAATTTACAGGGTTTTTCCTTACTTTTTCATATATTATAAATCGAGTAGGCTGACTCCTACTCGATTTGTATACTTTGTACACCAAAAGAGGAGCTGTACCGTTTCCGATACCGCTCCCCTGAAGTATTTCCCGTTATTTTCTGCTTATGCAGAGCCCGTTTGCAAAAATATTACTGAATTTCTTTCAGATATCTCTCCAGTGCATCCTGCCAGGAGGGAAGTCTTACGAATCCGTTCTCCGTCAGCTTTTCTTTGCTCATGCGGCTGTTCTCCGGTCTCTTGGCTTTCGTCGGATACTCGGAAGCCGGTACGGGAGCCACATCCACTTTCATGCCAGCCTGGCGGAAGATCTCACAGGCAAATTCATACCAGTTGCAAATGCCTTCGTTGGTGGCATGATAGATACCGTATTTCTCTGTCAGGACCATATCCACCAGAAGTCTCGCCAGATCATAAGTATAGGTAGGAGATCCGAACTGGTCGTTCACCACTGTGAGATGGTCGTGGGTCTTGCCCAGATTCAACATGGTCTTGATGAAGTTCTTGCCGTTGACACCGAATACCCAGGAGATTCTTACGATAAAATATTTCTCCAGTGTATTCTGTACCGCCAGCTCTCCTTCGTATTTGGTCTGTCCGTATACATTGAGAGGATGACGCTCGTCCTCCGGTTCCCAGGGTCTGGTTCCCTCACCGTCAAATACATAATCGGTACTGATGTAAACCATCTTGCAGTCCAGCTTCTTGCAGACATTCGCAATGTTCTGTGTGCCATCCGCATTGACCTTACGGCAGATTTCCACGTTATCTTCCGCTGCATCCACTGCGGTGTAGGCCGCGCAATGTACCACTGCATCCGGTGCCGCCTCTCCGATCACTTTTTCCACGCTGGCCGCATCCGTGATATCCATCTCCTGAATATCCACGCCGACAGCTTCAATCCCGCGCTTTGTCAACTCATTTACCACATCATATCCCAACTGGCCTTTTACGCCTGTTACCAAGACTTTCATAGATTGCCTTCCTTTTCTTTCCTATGCTTGTGACGCAGGTCTCTGAACCGGCCACATACATGATTATAACATTCCCGGCAGACATCAGCAACGAAATACTTCACTTTTATAAATTTGGTGCAAAAAAATCCGGGGATCATCCCCGGACCTTTCCGATTAATTTCAGACTGTCATATAGCTTTGCGCTGCCCGCTTAATATCCTCGACAATTCCTTCCGCCTTTTTATCTTCCAGCTCGGTTGTCTGCTTTCTAAGCTTCCACCAATTCCAGCCGGGATGCGCATTTTCCTGCAACTCTATGATTCTTTTCCGATATTTTCTGCATAAAATCATGTATATCAGCAAGAGTAATAAAACGCCAATCCCCAGCATTCCCGCTACCGTGTCACCGTAATATCCGCTCTTTACTGCCTGTGCCAGCGGTGTCGCTTCATCTTCAATTTGTACAATTCGATAGCCTGTCAGAATGACAGGTATGGAATACAGCATACCGCTCATCTCGTCCGCCTCCATCATTTCTTGTTCTCTTACCTATAAAGACTGCTTATCTCCGGAAAACGGCTCACATTTTTCGATAATTTTTTTCAAAATTTCCTTTCGCCTTCCTTCTGAAATTTTCATCGCGTAAATTTACTTTTTGCAGAGAATTCGATATAATATACTATACTGAAAGTAATATTTTTATGATAAAAAGGAGCATATTATGCAGAAAAAACAGATACGTCGTACCGTTGCCGTAAGCATGGTAACCTGCTGTCTGCTGTTCGGAGGCTGTGGCCGGGACGCAGCCGTATCCGACGCCACAACGACTTCGGCTTCCACCGTCGAAGCGACTGAGATTACCGCAACCTCGCCTGCCGATGTTTCTCCGGATTCCGGGACATCCGCCACAGAATCCACTGCGGAAGATACCAGAGCTCTTACCCTGTCCGTGGTCAATATGTGTGGAATAGAGATCGGTATGGTGGCCGTCATTGATCCCGTAACGGGTGAACAGGTAAATCTGGATTCCCTGTCGGATCAGGAATCGATTTCCATGGAAGCAGACTGGCCCTCTTCCGTCACGGAATTCCAGTGGGCTCTCTACAACACCGATGGCGAATTGTGTATTGAGGGGAAAACCGATATCAGCAGTGCCAAGACCTCAGCGACCCTTCTCCTGACCGGAGACGGTGATCTGGAAAAAGTCGAAGAACTCTTTGAATAATTTGCTTTCCAAAATCTAAAAACGGCATCCGCCGGGAACTCCCGATGGATGCCGCTTTCCGTTCTGTAATTTTTATTCTTCCACGTCTTCTGCGTTTTCTGCCTGTACTTTCAGCTTCTTCTCATTGTGCTTCTTGTACATCTCGTATCCGGTCGCACCAAGTACCAGTACGATCAGCAGCCACCACCAGGACATCTTAGCCTGTTCATCAGCTACCGCAACATCTGCAAGAGGAACTGCTTCGTCAGCAATATTTACTGCTTCTTCCGCCTTAGGTGCTTCCTCAACGGTCTTCCGGGTGCTCTCCTCCACATTTGCTGCAAGAGGTGCTGCCTCGTCAGCGATCTGGACTACTCCGGGAGCTGCTGCCTGATTCTGGGTTACTACCGTTGCCTGTGCAGCAGGAGCGTTGGCCAGAACTACAGGTGTGGTCACAGTCTCTACGATATCGTTGCTGTCATCGCTGCTACCGTCATCACTACTGTCATCACTGCTGCCGCTGTCACCTGCATCGGCACTGTCACCGCCTGCGGGAGCTTCCGGCGCGGGTGCGGGAGTCAGACGTTCGATCACCTGCTCCAGTTCTCCGCCTGCCTCGTCCAGACGATTCTGAATCTCATTCAAGGTATCTTCTGCATCCTTTTTGTTCTGCTCTGCTGCCGCCAGCTTTTCTTCCAATGCTTCCAAATCCGCAAGGTTGCTGTTTCTGTTATTCTTCAGAGCCTCGATTTCTTTCTTCAGCTCTTCGACCTTAGTCTGCGCTGCTTCCACGTCACTCTGTGCTGTCCGCGCGTCTTCCAGCAAATTTTTATACTTTTCGGTCAGAGCCTTGGCATCGTCTACGAATTTACGATATGCTTCATCCTTCTGGTTCAGCTTAATGTCGCCCTTAATATAGTTCAGGTTCTGGATGATCTGACCGGCCAATATCTCCGCATTTTCATAGGTCTCGGTCCTGACAACAGCATTTTCTTTTTCCTCTCCGGTCTTCTCCAGATAATCGATCTCATAGGAATAGCTGGTGTGTCCAATGGCCTCGGTATCTGTGGTCTTCAGATTGTATACACCGGTTGCGGTTTTGTCGTTTGCTTTTGCCTGTGCCAGTGCTGCATCCTGTACTGCATTCTGTGCATCCTCTGCGGAGGTCTTCTCGTCGGTCTTGACACTGACACCTGCCACATAGCGGATGGTTGCCTTGCCGAACTTCCAGTCATCCCAGTTGGCGCTGACGAAAATACCACCGTCTGCCTCGACTGCCTTTCTGGCTGCATCTTCCAGTTTCTTGTTGGTAGCTTCTCCCTTACCGAACAAGGCCTTGATGTCATTCCAGAGAGAACCGAAAGTACTCTGATCCACCGTTTTCTTGGTAACCTTTGCGTAGGTTGCGGATACGTTGCCGGAGATCAGGAAATCGGAATCATCAAGTCGTGTTCCTTCTGTCTCACCGGTTTTTTTGAAATCACTGCTGATGCTGATGAGATACAGATCGTCATCCTTATTGATCTTATCCCGTAATTTCTTTTCCTGTTCCTCCTTGACCTTGGCGATTGCTTCTTCCTCAGTTTTTACCCCCTGATCGAAGATGCTGTCGGTATGCTTCCATTCCACCTCTTCATCCTTCACATCCACCGTCTTCGTAAAGGTAGGAATATAAGTTCCGCTTCCGACATAGGTATAATCTGTCTCTTCGGTCTTCTTAACGGTTGCATCCTTGCCATTAGCCTCTTCCAGTTCCTTCTCCTTCGCAGCCGCAGCGGCATCTCTCTCTGCCTCGCTCTGGTACTGATCGGAAGAAGTGAATTTTGCATCGGTAAAAGTAATTTGGGTCACATCAGCGGTCACTGTCTTGATCAGTTTTCCGTTTTCGTCCAGAGACCAGGATTCATTCTCAGTATCCTTATCTACAACAGTATCGATCTCGCCGGTTCCGATCGTCTTATTATTGTCAGAAATAATGATGCTCTCGGTTCCGTCATTCTTGATCACTTTCTTTCCGTCTACTGCAATGATGGTTCCGTCTTTCAGACCTTCTTCCACATCGGAAACGCTGATAGTATCACCCTTATGCTCCCCGTTTTCCTTCACATACTGGTCCGGATTTTCCTCCTGAGCGTTCTTCCAGTTGACTTCCTCAATTCTCTTCTCAAAGATCACAATATTATCCTGGGAAGCCTGATTGTCGTCCATCAGGAAGTTATAGTACTTTGTCTGCTTTACGCCTTTTTCATCGGTATAGGTTACTTCAAAATAGTTCTTGGTATTATTATCCTCTCCCTGTCTGCGGACAACCGTGGTCTCACCGGTGATCCCCAGTACCTCGGGCAGATAGTAGTTCTGCATAATGGAAATGAAAAGTTTATCCTCATTTCTCCAGTTCAGTCCCTGATCATTCCGGGTCAGATCTTCCTTTTCGGCAATCTCCATGGCACCTGCTGCGGAGCTATCCACTGCACTCTTGGCAGCCTCCAGAGCCTTTGCCAGTGCTTCTGCATTTTCCTGTGCCGCTTTCAATTCAGCAGCTGCGGCATCTGCATTGGCATCCGCACTGTTTACCGCATCCTCATATGCCTTTTCATAATCCGCCAGTTTCTTTGCAGCCTCTTCATAAGCTGCCTTGGCGGTATTGTACTCCCCGAGCTTTGCATCAAAATCTGCCTGTGCCTGATCCACGGTAGTCTTTACTTCCTCATAGGCAGCATTGGCTTCTTCTACGGAAGAGGCATCCTTGATCTCCTCGATCTGACCGTCCACCTTGTCCTTGGCTTCCTGCATGGCATCCCTGGCATCTGCCGCAACCTGCTCTGCATCTGCCGCAGCATCGGCTGCCTTATCCAGTTCTGCATCGGAAAGCTTGTCGTTAGCTTCCGCAACACCCAGCGCGGTATCTGCATTCTCTATGGCAGACTCTGCGTCCTTCAGGGAAGAGCCGCCTTCCATTGTCTTATTCTCTACTTTGGCATTGGCATCCAGAACATCCTGCGCCAGATCCTTGCCCTGCGCATCCTTAGCCTCTCCGGCTGCTACCTGGTCGTTTACATCCGCCTTTACCTCTGCGGCACTCTTTTCGGCTTTCTCTACATCCTTGTCGGCATCTTTTGCGGCTGCTTCCGCCTGATCGCATACACCGGCTTCCGGTGTCACGGTAATGTTCTTATCTTCGTTTCCTTCGGAAGAATTCCCCTCTCCTTCTGCTGCCAGTGCAGTCAACGGTGAAGATGCCATCAGCATTGCGGAAATGCCGATTGCCATTGCACGAATCACTTTTTCATTCTTACTGTTCTTTCTCATGTAGTTTTCCCTCTCAATCCTCTTTTTCAACAATATGTTCAAATAAATACTGTAACACTTCCGGTGTGAATTTCTTCGCCGAAACAGCTGCCTTAAAGCTTCCGTCTTCCAGCTCTTCCTGTCTGGTAACGTCTGCATACATGATCATCGTATCCGCTACGATTATGATGTCTTTCCCCGTAAGATCGGGGGATCCCGCCGGCATCGTAAAAGCTATGCCCAACGGACTGACATTCCGGGTCTCCACAAAAATGCTTTCTCCGGTATCACATACCACGATAACGCTCTTTGCCTGATAGCCCACACGGTCGATCCGTCTTCGTTCTTCCATTGTCCCCTTTTACTCCTTTCTTCCAGAGATGCCTGTTAAAACGCCCCTTTTATTCTGTCTTATCTATTAAGACTTCCCGTCTCAGAAAAAAGGTTCAGAAAAACAGAAATATTTTTCTATTTTTTACATTTTTTTCAAAGCCCTGTATGATTGCCTTTTTTTCGTCCTTATTTCTTCTGCCCGCCACCATGATCAGCAGATCCGCAAGCAGGATCACACCACCCAGCACTGCTGCCAGAGGTTCTTTTCTCCATCCATAGACGGACAGGATCACAGCCCCGATCATTCCTGTCCAGTCCACCCGATTGGTCCACGATTTCATTCCGCTTCCCGTCCTTTCTTCCTAATATGCATCCGCATGTTTCAAAAGTACCGTCACCGTCTTGCACAAAATCCGGATATCCTCCATCAGTGACCAGTTGTCAATATACTCCACATCCAGCACCACGATTTTTTCGAAATCGGTCACCAGGCTTCTGCCGTTCACCTGCCACATTCCCGTCAGTCCCGGCTTGATGCTGATCCGCCGCCACTGCCTTGTGCCGTATTTCTCCACCTCATCCGGTGTCGGCGGTCTCGTTCCCACCAGACTCATGGAACCACCCAGCACATTAAAAAACTGCGGCAATTCATCAATGCTTAAATTCCGCAGAATCCTGCCCACCCGGGTGATCCGGGGGTCCTCCCGGATCTTGAACATTACACCCCCGGCAATCTCATTCTGTGCCAGCAGCTCTGCTTTTCGCTCCTCCGCATCCACATACATGCTGCGGAATTTGTAGATTTGAAATGTTCTGCCGTTTTTCCCGACCCGGGTCTGCCGGAAGATCACAGGACCGGGGGAATCCAGCTTAATGGCCAGCGCCGCCAGCAGCATCACCGGAGAAAATAAAACGATCCCTGTCAGGCCTCCTGCCACATCCATGATGCGTTTTATCACCTGCTCTCCGGTATTCAGCGTCACCGTATGGTAAGTGATGACAGGATAGGTTCCCACACAGCTTACATAACTGTCGGCTCTGCGCCTCTTGTAAAAATCCACCACCATCCGTACGGTCACCCCCATATCAATGCACAGGTCCACATATTTCTGCATGGAAAAAAGCTGTTCCTCCCGCTTTTGCAGAATATAGATCTGGTCCAGATGATACCGGCGGATCAGCATTTCCAGATCTTCCAGGCTTCCCAGATATTCTCCTGCATCTCCTTCTGTAATCTGTGCCAGTTCCTGTGCCGATGCCGTGATATACCCCACAAGTTCCATGGGAATTCTGGTCTTTTTCAAAAAATACCGGAATTTATTGTACTGTGCCCTTCTTCCCACAAATGCGGTACGGGGCACTTCCCCACGATTTCGCTCCCCGTCTCTGCAGCAGCTGCCGTGTTGCATCAGCTGTACGCTTTCCAGACTGTACGCCAGAATCAGAAACAGGAAATATCCCCCCTGATCCTCTGTAATGAACGGCAGCAAAATCACCGTTGCCGCCGTTGCCACCAGAAACGATCTCGTTCTGCGCCGCTGTATCCTGTCCGGATAGCAAAACAGGGTCACATTATACAGATACTGCTCTTCCTTTCCCAATACATAGAGCAGCATGAATATCACCGCCAGCCCTGTCATGCCTCCAAGCGTATGAAGGTTCCATGCTCTTCCCATGAGCAACACAGCCACTCCGTAAGCCGCCAGAATCCGCAGCATATCCTTTACTATGTGCCCGATATCCTTGTTTGCACTCGTATTTGACCGATTCATTTTTCTCCCCCTTTTCGTGTCGCTTTTTCATCCGGCCTGTCGTTTTCCGCTGTCCTTTGTCTCTCTCTGTCGACCTTCCTTTGGTGACAACCGTTTTTGCCCCATGCTAAAATAGCACCAACAAAGGAGGTAAGGTAAAATCATGTCCAAACTTGTACTGATCGATGATGATGCCGAAGTGCTGGCGATCAATCAGAAATATCTCACCGGTGCGGGATTCACCGTGTATACTGCCGTCTCCCCCAGGGAGGGCGTCTTATCCATTCGAAAGAATCTTCCGGATTGCATCTTATTAGATGTTATGCTGCCCGAAGCCGACGGTTACCGGGTGTGCCGTTACATCCGCTCTTTTTCCTCTGTGCCGATCCTGTTTCTCACCGCCAGAAGTTCCGAGGAAGATGTGGTCCGGGGACTTACCTGTGGTGGGGACGATTATCTGGTCAAGCCCTACAGTCACCGGGAGCTGAAAGCCCGGGTGGATCTTCTGATCCGCAGGCGCAGACAACTGGTGCAGGCTTCCTCCGATCTGGTACTGACGATCGGGAATCTTTCCATCGACAGGGTAGCCCACAAGGCCTTCTACCGGGAACAGGATCTGTGTCTCGCCAACCGGGAATATGAAGTCCTGCTGTATCTGGCAGAACACCCGGACCGGGACATCACTTTCGAGGAGCTGGGAACGGCTCTCTTCGGCGTCTACCGCGAAAGTGACAGACGCAGCGTTATGGTCAATGTCAGCCGTCTCCGCAAACGTTTCGAGGGCAATTACGAACTGGAGAACCGCATTGAGACCGTCTGGTCCAAAGGATATCGTTTTCTGAAAGGAGGTATCTGACTATGGCACAAAATTCCCGTCCCGCTTTCCGTTCTCCCTCTCTCGAACAGGAGACCGTGGAAGAACTGTCCCGCAGGCTGTTGGAAATCACTGCACAGTTAAACGCAGGCAATCGCTCCCTGCAGCGTCTGCAACAGGAGCGCACAGAAATGCTGGCCAATCTCTCCCACGATCTGCGGACTCCTCTCACTGCCATCCGCAGTGCCGTGGATTATCTTACTTCCGGGCAGTCTCTGTCTGCACAGGATATCGAAAGTGCCCTCTCCCTGATCGACCACCGGACGGCGACGCTGGAACATCTGATCCGGGATATGTACGAGCTGTTTACTCTGGAGGATCCCTCCCACACCTTTTCCTTTCAGGAGCTGGATGCCCTGTCCTTTCTGGAGGAGTATTTCTATACCGCCCTTCCGGACAGTCGCTATGCAGATCATCTTCTGTGTTTATCTGTACCACAGGATCTTCGTGCCACCCTCTTTGCAGATCCCGGAAAACTGGTAAGGGTTCTGGACAATCTGTTCGGCAATGCCGTAAAATATGCTCCCGCCGGAACGAAAATCACTCTGTCTGCCGCTCCTTCCGCTGACCTTGCTTCTCTCCGGATCTCCGTGACCGATGAGGGGCCCGGCATTCCACCGGAGGACCTTGACCGGATCTTTGGCCGCACCTACACCGTCTCCTCCGCCAGAACTCCGGGGTCTGCCACCGGCAGCGGTCTGGGACTTGCCATTGTAAAGGCGATCGCAGAACGTCACGCCGGAACCGTATCCTGTGAAAGCACTCCGGGTGCAGGCAGTATCTTTTCTGTGACACTCCCTGCAAAGTTCTTACAATCATGATACATTTCTTTACTTGCACCTTTCCGTCTACTATGCTGTAATCACGCAGGGGCTTTCCCCGTGTGCATATCTGCGTAAGGCAGACGGAAAGGAGAATTCTTATGAAGCATTGGACACAAC
>JBNMJR010000053.1:0-12162 GCA_050873925.1 Acetatifactor sp. | reverse complement strand
CTGCCATTTCTGTTGCGCAGACATAGAACGGGTCTGACGCACCCTTTTTCCCAATCTCCAAAGTGAGACTGACCTTCGCATTGTTATCCGTCTCATTTCTGTCAATTTGAATTCCCATATTCACTGCAATCTTTACTTCTTTGTCCCGATGATTTTCAAATTCTTCATTAATGCAAAATTCCATTTTGGTTAACGAAGGATTACTAAACTGAAATGCACTTTCCATGTTTCCTCCTATGCTGCCACCAAGATCATTCCATCACTTGTTGTGTTTTCATATACCGGTGTTTCCTGTGTATCCACCACCATCTGCGCCTGATTTTCATTGCTGTCGTTTGAGTAGAAAACTTCTTCTTTTTGAATGTTGACTGTCCATGTAATCTCTATATTATTATCTAAACTACATTGTGACTCTTCTAAAAAGCTTAAATCCAGATCCTTGATTTCCGCATCATACCCATTATCGTTTTCCGTGATTGTAATATTATTATCAATCCGTTCCAGAATACTCTTGTTATAAAATAATTCCTCTTCCGTCGGACGATAAAGCATATACGCAAGCCGAATGGCATCGTCGCCATGTAGTACAATGTCTCCAACTCTTTCCCGATTCATATATTTTCCCTCCTATTCATATATACTGTCTATATATTCCATAAATTCCTCTTTTTGCTGCATACAATCAAAAAACATCGAAACAGTAACACCATCCTGGCCCGGTGTATTATAAACCATTTTTCGAAAGCCGAGTTTTTCATACCATGTAACCAGATCTTCCCTGGCATCTATAGTAATTACCCTGACCGGCCAGTTGGCTGCCAGCAATTTCACATTTTTTATTATCGTCTGAATTGTAGCTGTACCAATCCTGTTATGCTGATATCTCTCATCTATTGCTATATAACGAATGTGAACAGCCGATACCTTCCGATCCTTAATTTCCGGATCATAGTCAGCTATCTCCGGTGGAAAATCATCTAATGCTATCTCCCGAAACATTATCATATAATATCCAAGAACAATTCCTTTTCCACTAATACTATAACCATATGCATGCTGTACTATGGTAGGATAATATGAATTTCTCACATATTCATCTATGGATGGAACGCCACATGTAAAAGAAGTATCTTCCACTTCTCTCGTGACCTTCCGATATTGTAAGTTTCCCATTTTTGCCCCTTTTAATCGTGTCAATACACAATCTGACTTTCACTAGTAAAAAATGCCCCAGGAATTTGTTCTACTCATCTTCTGAGGAACTTACATCCTAGAGCATTATTCGACATGACTTTTCTATATCTGTTATATTACATTTCTTTTTTATTACTGTCAACAAAATTTAACCCAGATTTTTCAGATACTCCATAAAGTTCTGCTTATTCTCCAGTGCTGTGGTGGTGGGTCTGCCGAGGTCTTCTCTGGCGCCGATGCCGCATTTCACTTCGATAAAAGTAAGGGTCTTTCTCTCCTTCGCAGCGGCCAGTTCTCTGTCCAGTTCCTCGTAGGTGGCAGTGGATACGGCGTGCGGGTAGCCGCAGGCTTTTGCAATGGCGACGAGATCGATATTCGCTGCCACGGTGGGCATTCCGCCTACGGTCTCATGGGCACCGTTGTTGATGACGATGTGCACCATATTTTCCGGGGCCATGCTGCCCAGTACCGCCATGGATCCCATGTGCATCAGCACTGCGCCGTCACCGTCCACACACCACACTTTGGTGCCGGGTTTCTGCACTGCCACGCCCAGAGCAATACTGCTGCTGTGCCCCATGGAGCCTACGGTAAGGAAATCGTATTTGTGGCTCTGGCCGTTGTGCTCTCTGATTTCGAACAGTTCTCTGCTGGCTTTGCCCGTGGTGCTGACGATGGGATCCTCGCCGGAGGCCTGCACGATGTGACGGATGATTTCTTCCCGGATCATGGGATTGTCATTGCGGTACTCCACCTTTTCATCGTAGGTAAGTGCCCCTTTCCGGATAACAAATGCCACATCTTTGCCCTGTTCCAGCGTGGTCCAAAACTCCTGCATGGCCTGTGCGGCCTCTTCCTCCGTAGTGTCTTTTCCAATGACAAAATACCGGATTCCCATATCCTCCAGCAATTTCAGAGTCACTTCTCCCTGATAGATATGCTGGGGTTCGTCGTGGATCCCCGGTTCTCCCCGCCAGCCAATGACGAAGATCATGGGAATGGCGTAGACTTTATCGTTCAGCAGAGATGCCACGGGATTAATGATATTGCCCTCGCCGCTGTTCTGCATATAGACTACCGGGACTTTTCCGGTGGCCAGATGATAGCCCGCCGCCAGTGCGGTGCAGTTTCCCTCATTGGCTGCGATGACATGATGCTTCGGGTCTATGCCGTAGGTATGCATCAGGTAATTGCAGAGGCCCTCAACTGGGAATCCGGTACACCGGTATAAAAATCCGCATTTAAAATTTTCGCAAAATTTTCCGCTTTCATGTTGTTCCTTTCCTGCCCCCGGCAGTTAAATTTCGTCTATCAAAGTAATAATGTCCTTGATCGGCATCAGTCTGCTGTCCACTTCCTGTGCCCTGTGATACCGCAGGATGTCCTCGGCGGTCTGCTGCATGGCGGGGAAGGCACTTCTGGTCAGCTGGTTCGCATAGATCACGATGTTGACGCCATGGGCGGCCAGCTCGCTTTCCGTGATGCTGTTAAAAGAAGACGGTACCACGACGATGGGTGTCTTCGGATCCTCCGCCCGGAATTTATCGCAGAATTCCAGAATCTCATCCGGGGACTTCTTCCGGCTGTGGATCATAATGCCGTCCGCTCCCGCAGCCACGAAAGCTCTGGCACGGTTCAGTGCATCTTCCATGCCCCGCTCCAGGATCAGACTTTCGATTCTGGCAATGATCATGAAATCATCTGTCAGTTGTGCCTTTTTGCCGGCTGCGATCTTGGCACTGAAATTCTCAATGCTGTCCTGGGTCTGCTCCACATCGTTTCCGAAGAGGGAATTTTTCTTCAGTCCGGTCTTGTCCTCAATGATAATGGCGGAAACACCCATTTTTTCCAGGGTTCTTACCGTATATACAAAATGTTCCGTCAGTCCGCCGGTATCTCCGTCAAAAATAATAGGCTTGGTGGTCACTTCCGTCACATCGTCGATGGTACGGAACCGGGAGGTCATGTCCACCAGTTCGATATCCGGCTTGCCTTTCGCCGTGGAATCGCACAGGGAACTGATCCACATGGCATCAAACTGATCCAGCTCGCCGTCATGCTCCACGATAGTCTTCTCTGCGATCAGCCCCGTCAGTCCGCTGTGAACTTCCAGTGCTTTCACAATAGGACGGATCTCGATCAGCTGACGTAAACGTTTTCTGCGGTATTCCGGCATGGCCAGTTTTTCCTTGATCTTCGTGTCGATCCTTTTGACCTCATCATTATAAGTGTAGGGCACGTCCAGGATCTCCCCGCCGTAAGCGGACAACAGCTTCTCCACGTTATCCCGGATGGCCTTTAAGGGGCCTTCCATCCAGTTGTCCCCGTGGATCACATAGTCGGGATGCAGTTCCTCAATGACCTTGTCGTACATAACATCGTCCTGCACCACCACGTTGCTGACCTCCGGGATGTCCTTTACCAGCTGCATACGTTCTTCAAAACTGATGGTAGGAAAACGGTTGAAACGGATCATTGCCTCGTCACTTAAGACACCCACGGTCAGTTCCCCGTATTTTCTGGCTTCTCTGATAATATTTCGATGTCCCTCATGAATGACATCCGTACAAAAACAGGTATATACTCGTTTCATTGCTATGCCTCCTCGTATCTTGCCGGGATCTGAATATTGTTTATTTCCAATGCTTCTCTGAATACCTTGAAAAAGGCTTCGATATCCGGCCGGTCAATGGCTCCCAGCGCACACAGCCGAAAGGTATTGGTGGTGGAAATCTTGCCGGGATAAATGGTAAATCCCCGCTCATAGCAGTAATCATGTACCTTTTCAAAGTTCCAGTTCGGATCGTCGGGATAGCGCACGGATACCACCAGTCCCGACTGCCACTCTCTGCGGATCACATCCCGAAATCCCAGTGCATCCAGTCCTTCATGGATGGCTTCGAAGACTCTGGTGTGTCTCGCCCACTTGGCCTCCTCGCCCTCTGCCCAATATTCTTTCAATGCCTGGATCGTAGCGTAGATGGTCTGTACCGGCGGAGTAAAATGCATTTCTCCGGTTCTCTGGAAGAAGTCATACTGCTGATACAGGTTGCAGTAATAGGAACGCTTCGGATAATCCTTCGAGGCTTCCAGAATTGCCCGACTGCCTACCACGAAGGAAAGTCCTGTCATGGCCATCAGTCCTTTCTGCGCAGAGGCCATACAGAAGTCGATATTGTCCTCCGCAATATGAATGGGCCGCATCGCATAAGTCGAAGTGGTATCCACGGTAAAGGTGGCATGATATTTATGAGCCAGTGCACCGATCTCTCTAATGGGATTCAGTATGCCGGTGCCGGTCTCGTTGTGGGTGGTATGTACCAGTGCAATATCGGGATTCTCTTTCAATGTCTGCTCCACTTTTTCCAGATCCGGCAGCTGATCCACCGGGAAGCGCAGATCGATATGGGGCAGCCCGTAATATTCACACACTTCCACTGCTCTGCTGCTGTAGGCGCCGTTATTCACCACCAGTACCTTGCCGCCCGCAGGAAGCAGGGAACTGATGCAGGCATCGATATTGATGGTGCCGGACCCGCAGAACAGGACACTGGTGTATTTTTCCAGATCTCCATGGACGATGCGGACGAGATCCTCCCGCAGTCCTTTCATCAGTCCGCCGAATTCTTTCTCTCTGGGACAGATATCCGGTACGACTTGTGCGTATTTTACGGTATCAGTAGTGGTGGACGGTCCGGGATTCAACAGAATATTTCTTTTGACCGGTGTTTGTAACAGTTGCTCCATTACGGTATTCCTCCTTTTGTTCATGTTCTTTTTCCAATCGTTCATTTATATATCGTTTATTTTCATTATTTGAACGGTTTTTATGGGTTTTCGGCTAAAATAAGTACACAAAATGTCTGCGTTCCATTCGCAGACACTTTGTGTTAAACATGAACATATCATAATACCATTTGCGTAAAATAGCAATACTTATTTTTCCTTAAAATAACGGATCTGTCTTAAATAGAAAATAACTCCCAGTACGATCCATACGATCAACAGCAGGTAGGACTCCTTACCGAAATGAACACCGGACAGTCCGGGGATCGGTACTAACTGCAAAATCATAAACGCCACGGAGATGATCACTCCGCCCCAGGCCACGATCTTCAAAAATGTGCTGCCGTCGCCATCCCTGCGCATGGTCACCAGTGAAGAAGCACAGGTGAAGAAATAGCCGATGGAGGCTCCGATGGCGGACATATCCACGAACCACCCTAACGCTTCTCTTCCCAGTACCGGACCGGACAGAGAGATCAGGATACAGAAGATCAATGCATTCTTCGGTGTGCCATGCTTTGCATCCACAACACCGAACCATTTCGGCAGATAACCGTCTCTGCTCATGGAGTACATCAGTCGGCTGGAGGCCAGATAGAATCCCATGATGCCGGACAATACCGCGCTGGATACCGCCGTACCCACAAGGATCTTGCCGGGCAGCCCCAGCAGTCTCTCCGCCGCTGCCAGAAGCAGCCAGGGAGTGGTCTCACTCTGTACGATCAGATCCGGCCAGTTCTCCAGTGCTGCAGCTGCAATGGTGTTGTTCGCCGTATAGACGAAGCAGCCGAACAGGATCGCCACCACCATGATCAGGCTGACCTTTTTATAGGAGAATTTGAATTCCTCTGCTGCCTGGGGGATCGTGTCAAATCCCACGAATGCCCAGGGTGCAATGGCAAACGTTGCCAGAATTGCCGAGGTGATCCCCGCTCCGCCTTCGTGAGCGAAAGCTTCTGCCGTGGTATAGTTGCCGTCCGCCAGCGCCTGCAGGGCTGCCGCCTTATCGAATCCCCACCAGGGAGCCATATTGCCGGTGGTCGCCTTGGTGCTGACCAGTGCCGCCACCGTCAGGATCAGCACAGAGCCACCCAGAAGCGCCGCCAGGATCGTCTGCAGGATGCCTGCTTTCTCCACTCCCAGAATATTCAGAATACCGAAGAGGATCAGGATCCCCATAGCCAGGAGCATCTCTCCCGCCCAGACCTCAAAGCCGGCGATCCGGTAATGGAAGCCCCATTTCAGGATATCAAAGGGACCGTCCAGTCCATCCACGATCAGGCCGATGGCTGTGGAATTCATAGGGACATTGGTCAGATAGGCTGCCAGCAGGAACCAGCCGCACAGATAAGCAGTCGTCTTGCCAAAGCACGCCTTCGTAAAGGTAAACTCTCCGCCGGCCTTGGGATATTTGGGTACCATATAGGCATAGCTGAAGGCAATAATGATCATTACCATGGCTCCCAGCACCATGGCGATGGCCGTTCCGGCCACACCGGAATTGGGGAGGAATTTTTTGCCGGGATTGATAAAAGATCCCCAGCCTACCACGCATCCGAAAGCCAGGGCCCATACATGCATGGGGCTCAGCTGGCGTTTCAGTTCCTGCTTGTTTTCTTTTTCGTTCATATTCACATTCCTTTAAATTTGATTTCTTTTTGTTCCTTAAACGTCATAGGTCTTGTCGATGGCTTTCAGTTCCCGGAAGGTATCGATCTCGATGATGTCATCCTCCTGACACTCCCGTACTTCCACCTTGTAATGCTTCTGGCAGAATACCAGAGGCACCTGCTCCCAATAGCGCTCTTTTCCGCCGGGCTGCTCATAAGTCATCTTGATATCATCCGACAGCTTGTGGCCGTCCTCTTCGTTCCAGTAAGAGATTCCCACCATCTGCCAGCAGTCCAGTCCGCCGACCTTCTCCTCTACGATGACACCGTCCTTGACCATGAAGCACCAGTCATCGGTTCTGTCCTTTTTAATAGCCAGGAAATCCGAAGTATAATGATACTTGGTAATGATCTTCGGATTGGAGATCAGCAGATCCGCCTCGAAGACATAGGCATTGGAAAGCATGTATCTGGCCACCATGGAGGAAGAAATATTATTGGCCTCGTTGTAGACCGGGTTCTCCAGGAATTTGATCATGGGATATTTGTACAGCAGCTGGTCAAACTGCTCTGCCAGATAACCCCGGACAATATAGATTTCATTGATTCCGGCTTCCAGACAGGCATCGATCAGGCCGTCGATAATGCGCTGTCCGTGTACGCGTACCAGGGGCTTCGGGGTGTTAAAGGTAATGGGCACCAGCCGGCTTCCGAATCCGGCAGCGATGAAGATGGCACGCT
This sequence comes from Acetatifactor sp., assembly GCA_050873925.1. Lineage (GTDB taxonomy): Bacteria > Bacillota > Clostridia > Lachnospirales > Lachnospiraceae > Acetatifactor. The sequence continues at coordinate 4,831 of JBNMJR010000053.1, read as the reverse complement.
TTGCACGATAAGGCTCCAGTGCGGAGATTCCGGCATTGGTGATCTCTCCTTCTGCCACATATTGCAATTCGGTCAGCTCCTGCATGACACGATTGACCGTTCCCAGCGAATGGCCGCTCTTTTCTCCCAGCTGTCTCTGGGATAAAGCACTTTTTTCTTCTGCCAGTATCGATAAAATATCAAATTGTTTTCTTGTCAGTGTCTGATTCATCATGTGCTTCCTTTCTTTTTCTGTTATCCGGGGCCATCGCCCTGCTTCTGTTGTGGTTATCGGATTTCCGTTAAGTCATATGGTGTGGTCTGATATACATAGTAATTGAGCCAGTTGCTGTAAAGGTTATTGCAATGGGATCTCCACTGTAACAGCGGTTTCTGCCCGGGGTCGTCCTCCGGATAATAATTATAGGGGATCTGGATAGGTAATCCCTTGTCCAGATCTCTGTGATATTCATTGTTCAGAGTATAGCGGTCATATTCCGGATGGCCCGCTACGAAAATCTTTTTGCCCTCTTCCGCCATTGCCAGGAATACGCCGGCTTTCTCCGATTCCGCCAGGATCGTCAGCTCTTTACAGGCATGAATGGCCTCGGAAGGAGTCTCGGTATGACGGCTGTGAGGTGCCATGAAAATATCATCAAATCCCCGGACTAACGGAACTTTCCGGTTGGATACCTTATGTGCATAGACACCGAACAGCTTCTGGGGCAGTTGTCTCTTGTTGATTCCGTAATAATGATAGAATCCCGCCTGAGCCGCCCAACAGATATGTAAGGTGGAAGTCACGTGGGTCTCCGCCCAGTCCAGGATCTGACAGGTCTCGTCCCAGTAATCCACTTCCTCGAAAGTAATATCCTCCACCGGTGCTCCGGTAACGATCAGTCCATCGAATTTACGGTCCCTGATCTCATCAAAGGTGGTATAGAATTTGTTCAGATGGCTGGCCGGGGTATTCAGTGACACGTGGGTCTTGGTGTTCATGAAGGTAACATCCACCTGCAGCGGGGTATTGGACAGCGCCCGCAACAGCTGCAGCTCCGTGTCCTGCTTTACCGGCATATTGTTCAGGATCAGAACCTGCAGAGGACGCATGTCCTGATGTACCGCACGAAATTCGTCCATGACGAATATATTTTCATTTTCCAGTATCTCTTTGGCAGGCAGATCATTTTGTGTTTTGATAGGCATTTTATTTTCCTCCGGGTCTTTCTTGCTTATTCCTCGTAAGGAATATTATAAGTTCTCAGGAATTCCTCTTCCGTCAGAATGGGAACCTGCAATTCTTTCGCTTTTTTATTTTTCGAGGACGTGGATGTAATATCGTTGTTGATCAGGCAGGTGGTCTTGCCGGTGACACTTCCGGTCACCTTGCCGCCCTTCTCCTCGATAACTTCCTTCAGATCATTCCGGCTGGCATAATGGTTCAGGCTTCCCGTCACCACAAAGGACATTCCGGCCAGCGTCTGTGCACTCTCGTCGATCTGCGGTGTCTCTATCGTCAGGATCTCCTTCAGATGTTCGATCTTCTCCAGATTCTCCGCATCCCGCATATAGTCCGCAAATGCAGATGCCAGCACCTCTCCCACACCGGGGATGGCACTCAGTGTCTCCTCATCTGCCGTCTGCATTCGTTCCAGGTCATAGTCAAAATACCGGCACAGCACCTTGGCATTGGCCACACCGATTCCTGCGATCCCCAGTCCATAGATCAGACGGGGCAGCGTGGTATGTCTTGCGTTCTCAATACTGTCCATCATATTCTGATAGGACTTTTCTCCGAAACCTTCCATCTCGGTAATGACATCCTTGTAGCGGTCCAGACGGAACAGATCCGCATATTCATGGATAAAGCCCTGATCAATCAGCTTCTCCAGCGTTGCCTCAGAGAGTCCGTCGATGTTCAACGCATCTCTGCTGACGAACAGAGTGTAGGACTTGATCTCCTTGGCCGGACATTTCTCGTTGGTGCAGTATAGGGACTGCACTTCGTTCATCTGCCGGATCTCCGTGGGCTGTCCACACACCGGACATACCTTTGGAATCTCCACATTATCACTGCCGGTCAGGTTCTCGGCGATCTGTGGAATGATCATGTTGGCCTTGTAGACCGTGATATGATCTCCGATTCCCAGTCGCAGAGATCTCATAATACTGATATTATGCACGGAAGCACGGCTCACTGTGGTCCCTTCCAGCTCCACCGGTTCAAAAATGGCTACCGGATTGATCAGGCCGGTACGGCTGGCGCTCCACTCGATCTCTTTTAATGTGGTCTCCCGCAGTTCATCCGCCCATTTGAAGGCAATGGAATCTCTGGGGAATTTCGCGGTTCTGCCCAGAGACTGTCCGTAGCTGATGCTTTCATAAGTAAGCACCAGACCATCGGAAGGAATATCATAGTGTTCGATCTTGTGTTCAAAATCTTCAATGGCCGATAAAATATTCTCTTCCGTTACCGCCACATGTTCCACCACCGCAAAGCCCTGCTCCTGCAAAAAGGCAAACTGGGCTTCCTTGGAATCGTGGAAATCCACGCCGTCCGCCTTTACCAGCGTAAAAGCATAAAACCGGACATTCCGCTTCGCCGTGATCTCATTATTCAACTGCCTTACAGAGCCGCTGCACAGATTCCGGGGATTTTTGTATTTTGCCTCCGCATCCGCGATCTCCCCGTTGATTTTCTCGAAATCACTGTAGGTGATCACCGCTTCTCCCCGCAGGATCAGTTCTCCGGTATAAGAAATGTTCAGCGGAAGATTCTTAAAAGTACGGGCGTTATTCGTAATAACCTCACCGATTTCGCCGTTTCCGCGGGTAACTGCTTTTGCAAGTTTTCCTTCACGATACGTCAATACAATGGTCAGTCCGTCCAGTTTCCAGCTGAGAATTGCAGGATTGCCTTGCAGCCAGTCCCGCAGTTCTTCCCGGCTTTTCGTCTTGCCCAGAGACAGCATGGGACTCTCGTGACGCTCCTTGGGAAGCTCATCCACGGCTTCGTAACCAACGTTTACCGTAGGACTGTTGGCCAGCGTAACGCCTGTCTCTTTTTCCAGTTCCACCAGTTCATCATAGAGCTTGTCGTATTCGTAATTGCTCATGATCTCCTGATCCTTGGCGTAATAGCTTTCGGAAGCCGCATTCAGTTGTTCTACCAGATCTTTGATCCGGTCTATTTTGGAAGACTGCATCTTGTGTTCCTGCCTTTATAATATTTTTTCACGATTTAACATTCCGGTCATTTCAAGGAGTCGTTTTAGTTCCTCCCCGGTGATTTCCCGCCACTCTCCGGGTTTCAGGTCTCCCAGATGAATATTCATCACCCGGACTCTTTTCAGCGCTATTACCTTGACTCCGCAGGCGCCGCACATACGTCGGATCTGTCTGTTGACTCCCTGAGTCAGTGTAATTCGAAAGGTAAATTTTCCGATTTTTTCTACCTTACATTCCCTGGTAGTGACATTCAGTTCCTCCAGATAAATACCCTTCGCCATTTTTTCCAGAAAATCAGGTGTTATTTCTTTATCCGTCTTTACAAGATACTCTTTTTCATGGCGGTTGGCACCCCGCATCATGGCATTGATCAGATCTCCGTCATTAGTGAGCAGTATCAGCTCCTCGGAATCCTTGTCCAGACGTCCCGCATAGGTCAGCCGCTCCGGGTAGTGGATCATATCCATGATCTTTTTCTCCGCATGGGGATCTCTCTCCGTGCAGGTCACTCCCACCGGCTTGTAGAAGGCCAGCACTTTCTGTGTCTGTTTTCCCTGCAGGATCTTCTTACCCACCTGTACGGTGTCCGTCTCCTCCACCTGTTGTCCCATTCCGGCCACCTGACCGTTGACCAGGACTTTTCCCTGTTCGATCAGTTTGTCCGCATCCCTTCTGGAACATACACCACATTGTGCCAGATATTTATTCAGACGCATGTTATAGCTCCCCTCTGCCATCGGCCGCCTCGAAATCACTGAGGCTTTTGACTTTTGGAATACCATTGCCGTTCGCCACACCCAGCTTTGCGGTCTCGTCCGCCAGCTCATTGTATTTTATCTTGGAATGTGCCGGCACTTTGGTAAAGCGGATCCGGATCTTCTGTCCCCAGCCACGCATGGTCTGCGCATATTTTTTCGTCAGATCATTCTTGCTCTTCCAGGCTCCGGTGACCCATTTTTCGATTCCCTCATAGTCGTAGCGGATCTCAATGGCGGTAAATCCGCTGTTTAGGGCAAAGCGCACCGCATACATGGCTCCCAGCATCTCTCCGGAGACATTCCGCTGTTTCAGAGAGTCCGGATTGTCGCCATTGCCGTACTCCGTATAGATCCGTCCGTCCGGCAGAATAAAAATGCAGCCGAAACCGTATTTTTTCAATGCATCCTGATAGCTTCCGTCCACATAGGCCAGCAATGTGCCTGCCTCCGGACGGTCACCTGTGTCCGCATCCTCCGGATATCTTCCCAGTCCATTCCATTCTGCCATAATTTTACCTGTCTCCTTATCGAATAAAGTTGGTCTTCTGCGCCGGTTCTCTTTCCGGGAAGTCCACACCCGCAGCTTTTCCTGCGGCGATACATTTGAGCAGCCATGCCATATTGTTGCCCAGGGTGCGCATAGTCTGCATACCTTCCAGATCCTGTTTTACCTCTTCGGGAGTATTGCCGTGTACCTGATTCCAATACTGGCTGGACACTACCGGCATACAGTTGATGGTAAAATATTTGTTCAGCTGGTCGAAGGCAGCGGATGCACCACCGCGTCTGCAGCTGACGATGCAGGCACCGGGCTTGCCCTGGAACAATGCACTCTTGCCGTAAAAAGCTCTGTCCAGGAAGGAGGT
>JBNMJR010000052.1:0-12182 GCA_050873925.1 Acetatifactor sp. | reverse complement strand
GTCCTTCAGTTTTACGGTAACCCGGGACAGATCTCCGATCTCGTCCTTTCTCTTCAACATCTTGTCATCGACCCAGACGGTCAGGTCACCCTCTGCGACCTTACCCATGATGCCGATACTCTTCTTGATATCCCGGCTGATGGAAGTGGCAAGCTTCAGTCCCACGCCGATACACAGGATCATAGCCACACCGACTGCCGCACCGATGCCGAAGATCATGCCGTTCACCACGGCATCCTTTTCCTCTTTATTCGTGCCTACGAATACCATACCGATGATCTCCGTAGAGCCATTCTGATAGACCGGCATGAAATAGCCGTAATTCATGACACCGTCCAGAGATACGGAGCTGCTGAAATACTCCTCACCGTTCTGTAATACCTTCTCCACGATCCGGTCCCCTGCGGGAGAATTCAGAATACGATCCCCGTTGCTGTCCAGAGCGGAAGTCATGATCCGTCGGTCTCCGTAGAAAAAAGTAACATCCATTCCGGTATTGTCTTTGATACGATCCACCAGACTCTCGGAACGGGAAATGTTATAACTTCCCTTCCAGATATCTCCGTTGGTGGACTCCAGATAATCGCCGGTGTTCTGGTCATAGGCCGCCAGCGTTGCCGCTGCGGTTCCCTTCAGTGCATCGCGGGTCTCATTCATCATGGAACTGCGCACCGTTGTCAGCATGAAAAAGATAGAAAGCAGTCCCACCAGCACGATGGGTCCTATAGTGGTTGCAAGAATCTTCTTTTGTATATTCATGGTCCGGCCCCCTATTCTACCACAGATACAGTCTTGAAATACCAGTTGATGCCGCCGGTGATGGTGGCATCATCCAGTGTCGTTCCCTCTTTGCCCACGGTCTCTCCCGTGTTGGTCTCGATCACACCGTCAAATACACCGTTCTCTCCCGACAGGATCTGCTTCTTGGCTTCGTCTACCTTCTCCTGGGTTCCGTCCGCACAGAAGTCCGCCAGACTGGTAATGTTCACCAGATTCTCACTCATACCTCCGTAGTAGTTGCTGCCGTCCCAGCTGCCGTCGATGATGCTCTGGACTGCTGCCGTATAATAGGCACTCCAGTTCCAGATGACACTGCACAGACAGGCCTTCGGTGCATTCTTGCTCATATCGGAGTTGTAACCGATACTGTACACTCCTTTTTCCTGAGCCAGAATCTGGGGATATTCCGTATCGCAGTGCTGCGCGATCACATCGCAGCCCATATCCAGCAGGACCTGTGCCGCTGCCTTCTCTCCCTCCGGATCATACCAGCTGTTGGTGACCTTCACATAGACTTTGGCATCCGGGTTCACAGAATAGATTCCCAGTGCAAAAGCATCAATGCCGCCGGTCACCTCCGAGTTGGAGGAATCCATGGCTGCCACGTAACCGATCTTGTTGGAAGTGGTGTTCATTCCCGCCACAATACCGCTTAAATATCTCGCCTGATAGATTCTTCCGAAATAATTGTTAAAGTTCTTGCCGTTGCTTAAGTATCCCGTGCCGTGGGAAAAATACACATCCGGGTATTCCTCTGCCATCTCCGCCGTAGTCTCCATATAACCCCAGCTGGTGGTGAAGATAATGTTGCATCCCTCATCAATACATTCCTGAATTGCCTGTCTGGTAGCCTGTGCATCACCGTCGTTGACATTGATCTTGCGGACGATCTGGTCATCGGCCAGTCCCAGGTTCTGCTGCATTCCCTGAATGCCCAGATCATGAGTGTACGTGTAACCGCTGCCCTCTGCCGGATCCGACAGATGGAGAACTCCCACCTTGATCTCGTCCTTTGGAATGCCTCCGGTCTGTGCCGTGGTACTGCCGCTGTCATTCTGCGTTCCCTGCGCTGTCTGACTACCGCCTCTGGCCTCATAGCCGATATTGGTGGCATAATCATCCACCTCACCCGTACTGCCGCAGCCGGTGAGCAACACACAGCTAAACAGCAGAGCCATCACGCGTCTGATGTTTCCAGTCCAACTCTTTCCCATAATAGTGCCCCTTTCTCATTGGTTCTTTATCTTCCATCCCCTTTCGGGGATTGCAAGTCTCACACTATTCCCTGCTGCCGTGGCAGGTAAAATAGATCACCTGGTACTCCTTTGCGATTTCCGCAAGGAACCGCATTGCTCCCTTCGTCCGGTTCTCATCCAGATTCACAAAAGGATCATCCAGGATCAGAAACGGCTGCGTGGTCTCATACATGGCCTCCACCAGTGCCATACGCATGCAGATGCCGATCAGATCCCGGTTTCCCAGACTCAGGTATCCGATCTCCCTTGGCATATTTCCCTCGATGACCTGTAATTTCGTGTTGGCATCCATCTGGTAATTCTCACATTCTGTTCCCGTCAGAATCTTATAATATTTCCGGAACCCTTCCATGACCGGTTCCGTGTATCTGGCGGTAAAAGAGCTCTTGGCATCCTCCAACAGTTTCTTCGTCATCCCCAGCAATTCATATTGTTTTAATTTTTCCTGTGTCTCCTCCTGCAGATTTTCCAGTTCATCCTGCATGCTCTCCACATTATCCCAGGACTCCTGCAGACTGGACAGCTGCTCCTGATAGCTGCCGATGGACCGGAATCGTTCCTCCATCTGTGCAGATACCGCTTTCATTTCCTCCGTGAGGTTCTCCAGGGATTCCTCCCCCTCCGGTGCCTTCAGTGCCAGCAGTCCGGGCACATCCGTCACTTTCTCGAAAGCTTTCAGTTCCTGTTCCCGATTCTGATACTCCTGCAGTGCATTCCGGTAATCTCTTCTGTGATTTAATAATTCCGCCAGTTGTTCCTCCGGACGGTCTTCCATTAAGATACCGATATGGTTAAAAAAGCTATGGATCCGCTTTTCCAGATCCTCTAACTGGGCTTTCTGCTCCTGATATCTCCGGTCTCGTTCCTCCTGCCGCAGCTTCTGTCGTTTTGCGTTCTGGCGCTGTTCCTCTTCCAGACGCTCCAGTTCTGCCCTGAGATCCCCGATCTCACCATTCTCCAGAGCATCCTCTCCGGGAATTCCGGAAGACGCGAACCACGCTGCCCCCAATGCCACGATTCCCAGTGCCAGCAGGATTCCTCCGGCGATGAGCTGTTTCAGCAGGAAACAGGCAATCCCGCCAAGAAGCAGTACGATTCCCAGCATTCCAAACACGCTCCGGCGTTTCCTGCCGGTCTCCCGCTCCCGCAGGATCCTGCGCTTTTCCTGTTGCTGTACTGTCTCCAGTGTTTTCAGCCTTGCCAGCTTTTCCCGGTACTCTACTTCCTGTTCCTCGTATTGCGTACCCCGGGACGGCTCACCCACAAACTGTGCCGACAGTTCCATGGCTCTGCGGATGCTCTCCGCTTCGTTACACTGATTCAGACATTTACGCAGATCCTCCTCCGCGGGGATCACACCGTTAAAGTAACTCTTAGCTTCCTTTAAAAGCCGTTCTCTCTCTGTCAGCTGCGCCCGAAGATCCAGATATTTTTCCTTTTTTGCCTGTCTGTCCTTGTAGACTCCCAGTTCTTTTTGTTTTGTCTGAAGTTCCGCCAGTTCCTCGGCTAATTTTTCCCGTTCTCCGGTCACTTCCTCTTTTCTGGCACGAATGCTGTCCATCGTGCCTTTCAGATCCTGTCCGTTACGGATCTGTGTCTTCAGTTCCGTGATACGGTCTTTATCCCTGCGGATGGATCCGGTCTTGCGGGAAGGGGACATGGCATTCAGCAGATCATTCAGCCGCCTGTCCGCTTTCTCGAAATTATTGATGTCATCGGTATTCTCCGCCAGATTGCCGATCTTTGCATTGATGCTGTCCGTGACAAAGGTCTCACAGTCATTCTGGGAAATAAAAGTCGTGCGCTCAAAAGATGCGGCATCGATCCGGAACAATTCCTCTCCCAGTTTCTCCGTGAAATCCTCACTGGGCAGATGTGTCACCGAATCTGTCAGCTGAAATTCATCCTCCGCCGCCTTGCTGCCGAAGGTCCTGCGGACGGAATACTGTTTCCCGTCATTTTCAAACTGCAGTTCTCCTCCGTAGACACCTTTCTGCCAGGGAGTGTAGCGTTTTCTCTCATTTTCTATAGGATCCCGCTTGCCCTCATTGCGAAAGCCAAAGAGCATGACCCTCAGGAACGCCGCCAGTGTACTTTTGCCCCATCCGTTTTCCTCACAGATGGTGTTGCAGCCTTCCGTAAACTCATAGGTAAAATCACTTAATTTTCCGAAATTCTCTATATGACACCGTATCAGCTTCATGCGTCCAGGATCTCCTCTCCGGCCAGTGCGTGAAGTCCGTAATGGATCACTGCTGCCTTATCTTCTTCCGACAGATCCTCTCTGCCCATGACCGTGCGGATGAATTCTCCCTTGAGAGACAGATCCTTTGCAAAGGAGGCATAATCTACCAGATATCCGGAGCTGTCCTTGATCTTCACAAAATAAAAACGATTGCCGAACTGTCGCAGTAAAAAGTCCGTTTCCTTCTCGCTTTCCACATCGACTCTGCCGGTCAATTCATATTTTACCAGACTTTTCTCCGGATAATTTCTTATGTCGGTCTCTTCCTTCATGCGCTCCAGGATCTCCATGGAGGACATGCACCCTGTGATATCCACCGGAATGGTGTAAAGATTCCGGGAAGCAAAGGGTACAAAGCTGCTCTCCACCCTGCCTGCTGCCTCATCCACGTTAAGCTCCACAAATCCGTGCTCTCCGCACTCGTCAAATCCTCTGCCCTCCAGACATCCCGGATAACAATATACTCCGCGTCCGTCCAGGCGTTCCTTCTTATAACTATGGATATGTCCCAGTGCCAGATAGTCAATGCCTTTATTCTTCAGCGCCGTCAGATGGATGGTCTCCGCCTTGTCCTTTGCGCTGTACTCCGATTCCTGACCATGGAGGACTACGATATTCACCAGATCCGTATCCAGCGCCAATGCATTATAGACACTGCCGCTGTTCTCCGGGTTCAGTTCCACTCCGGTGATGCACACCTTTTCCCCCAGACGGTAGCTTGTCCATTTGTCGTCAAACAGATGGAGATTCTCCGGAATCTCCGACAGACCTCCCGCAAAGCTTCCCTCGTCGTGGTTGCCCTGCAAATAATAAAATGCGATACCGGGATGTCCCGTGATCAGATCCCGCACCACATTTCTCGCCGTGGCCGTCACATTTTTCGTATCAAACAAATCCCCTGCTATGATAACGGCCTCCACCTCATGGACTGCCGCGTATTCCACCATTTTCCGAAAGGTCGTCAGCAGCTCCGTCCTGCGCTCTCTGGCTTTTTCTCTGGTAAGATTTGCACTCATTCTGGAATCCAGATGGATGTCCGCGCAATGGATGATCTTCATTCTGCTGCCTCCCTTTTCACGTATTTACTATCCTCTATTATATACGAAACCGATTTCGGATACAACAAAAAACGTACCGGAATCGAGACTGCTGCTCTCAATTCCGATACATTTTTTATGTTTTGAAAAATTCAGATTTTACGGGAAATTTTATACCTGTAAGCTTCCTGCTGTAATGAGTTTTCCTGATTTTCTGTCAAACAACAGGATATCTTCTCCGCCGATCTCGAATTTTACTTCCTGACCGATCTTGTAAGCGGTATTGCCGAAAACTACTCCGGTCAGCAGGAAATCACCGATGCGAAGCTTGATAGTGGATTCCATACCGGTGGGCATGGCACCGTAGATCACGCCGTCCAGTCCTGCGCCGTCATGTAATTGCAGTGCTTCGGGACGTACGCCGATGACGAAATCTTCATTGGTGATCACCGGAGCTTCCTGTAAAGCATAATCATCCTCATTGACTCTTGCAATGTGGTACTTAAATACCTCATCCTTGTTGGACTTCTCCACTGCCTTTTTATCCATCATCTGTGCCTTATGGCGAGCCGCCTCATCCGCTTCGTTCTTATCTCTCTCAACGAACCATCTCTGCAGATCCAGAGGCTCCTTCGGAACAAACTGTGCCTTTCTTCCGTCCAGGATCGTCACATCCACACTGCCCTGTGCATTCTGGATTCCCTTCGCCTCGATAAAGTTGATGGAAGGATTGCCCACGAAGTCTGCCACGAACAGGTTGTTCGGTCGGCTGTATACGGACAGAGGAGGCTCATACTGCTGCAATACGCCGTTGTTGATCAGACAGATCTTCGTTGCCAGGGTCATAGCTTCCATCTGGTCATGGGTGACGTATACGAAGGTACTTCCGGTCTCTACGTGCAAACGCTGCAGTTCATATCTCATTTCCAGACGGAGCTTGGCATCCAGATTGGACAACGGCTCATCCATGAACAGCACCTGGGGTTCCGGTGCCAGGGTTCTTGCAATGGCAACTCTCTGCTGCTGTCCGCCGGACAACTCTGCGGGATAGCGGTTCATGAACATTCCGATCTTAACGATGCGGGAGACACGACGTACTGCCAGGTCGATCTCTTCCTTGGAATATTTTCTGACTTTGGTCTCTACCTTACCGCCGGATACCACTTCAAATTTGTCATTAAGTTCCTGTCCTTTTTCCTTATAACCGGCCAGAATACTGTCCAGCTTGGCAGTCAGTTCCTGTTTTTTCTGTTTTGCGGCACTTTCCTTATCTGCGGCTTCATGGATCTTGTAATTATACAGTTCTTTCGCCGTATAAATAGAAACCGTGTAATTATCGATCAGTTTCAGATAGACCATATCCAGATCGATCTTACCCTTTTTATCTCTGCATTCCTCGATCAGTTTTACCAGTTCTCCCGGATTCTCCAGTGCCTTGATCATACTCTTTAAGGCTCTGGCTTCCTCATCGATCACGGGAAGTTCTTCCTTGATGTTGCCCAGTCCGAAAGAAATGTTCTGGTAGACCGTCATATTCGGCCACAATGCGTAGTTCTGGAACAGAAAACCGACCTTTCTCTTGTTGGCAGGAACATTGATGCCTGCCTCACTGTCGAATACCACCCGGTCTCCGATCTTGATCTGGCCGCTGGTAGGTGTCTCCAGACCGGCGATCATACGTAAGGTAGTGGTCTTACCACAGCCGGAGGGTCCCAGCAATGTGATAAAGGAATTGTCCTCCATATCCAGACTCAGATCATCTACCGCATAGAATTTGCCCCAACGTTTTGTAACATGTGTTAATTTAATTTCCGGCATAGTTATTTACCTCCGATACCTTCGTCCAGGCTGGACCCGGTCAGTTTATTTACCAATGTGTTAAAGATCAGGATCGTTACGATCAGGATCAGGTTGATGGCGCTGGAGAATGCATACAATCCCATCTCATCGAAATAATCCAGTGTTGTGGAGAGGATGAATCCCTGGGTACATAACAGTAAGAACAGGGACAGCTCTCGCAGACACGTCATGAACGGAAGCATATATCCGTTGATGATGGAAGACTTCTGGATCGGAATGATGATCCGAAGCATTCTCTTGTACCAGGGGATATCCTGGATGATGGCCGCTTCCTCGATCTCTCCCGACAGCTGCAGCATGGAGTTCAGTGCACTTCTGCTGGCGAAAGGAATGTACTTGATCACACCTGCAATGATCAACAATGTGTATGTGTTGAACAGGTTGATCTTGTCATTGGAGAACAGGATGAAGAAGGCTGCGCCGACTGCCAGGGACGGCATCAGGTACGGCAGGAATGCCACACCGTTGACGTAGTTCGCCCATTTGCTTCTCCGGTTCTTGGATACCGCATAACCGATCAGTGTACCGATGGTACCGGCGATCAGTGCACAGCAGACAGCCACTAACATCGTTCCCTTGAAAGCTCTCCAGATCAGAGGATTGTGGAGAATACCGGGCTGTCCGTACAGTGCCCCGGCTCCGTTGTTATCCGTCAGCCACCACTTGGTGGTCAGTGCGCTTGTGTCCATGGTGTACAGGAAGCTGTAATCTCCCGGATTTGGAAGGAATGTCTCCAGTGCGAAGGACAGGATCGGGAAAATACTGGTGAAGAAAGTAATAACGATCAGGATGATCGCGATCAGATATTTTCCGACTTTCCCCAGGTTGATCTTGGAGATCTGTCCGGACTTACCGGTGACGGTCGTGTAATTCTTACGGCTCTTTAAGCTCATCTGGTTCATTAACAGGATCGCTACACCGAAGATCATCATGATAATGGCAAGGATACTGGCTTCACCGGTATACTTGGAGTTCATGGAGATATACTTGGTGGACAGGGTGGTCAGTCCCAGGTAATGAGGTACGGGGTAACTTCCCATGGCACTTCCGAATACCAGCAGGATGGTGGAGAGAATGGCCGGTTTTACCATAGGTAAGGTAATACGGAACATGGTCTTCCACTTCGGCGTATCCAGAATGGTGGCCGCTTCCTCCAGATTGGCATCCATGTTGCGGAAGATGCCGCCGATCAGTATGTAGGCAAAGGGGGCGTAATGCAGTCCCAGTACCACCGCACTGGGGAAGAGTCCCAGGCACCACCATTTCGGCATCGTAATATTAAAAAGCGAAGCCAGCAGCCCGTTGGAGGTTCCTGTGACTGCATTGCTGTTGAAAACATTCTGCCACACCACTGCCAGTGTCCACTGAGGCATGATGTAGGGGAAAATAAATATGGAACTTAAATATTTTTTACATTTTAAATTGGTTCTCGTGATCAGGAAAGCGAACACTCCGCCGAACACAATGGAGATCAGGCAGGTGAAAACTGCCAGCAATACGGTATTTAACAACGGTGTCCACAGATTCGTTCTGGCCAGTTTACTGGTGAACAGATCCACATAATTGACAGCGGAATAACCGCTTGCCTTTCCGGTAAGATGCGCATCGATGGTGCCCGGATGGATCTTGAAGGTATCTTCGACGATTGCCACGATCGGTGCCACTGTGGTAAAAGTAAGCGTAATACCAAACAGAAGCAGAATGATATTTTGTGGCTTGGAGAAGTACGTCTTGATCTTATTCAGAACAATCACCATCTTGCTTGTTTTTTTTGCGGCACTCTGATTCATGGTTAACCTCTCTTCCCAATACAAGCTTATGTCCTGTAGTGCATTTCCGCGGAGGGAAAGTACTTCTTTCGCCTCCGCGGGAATGTTTCAGATGCTTCTTACATCAGTTCGTTTTTATCACTCAGCGGTGTACTTCGGTAACAGTTCGATCCAGCTTCCTACGGTGAAGGAAACGGATGCACAGTACTCGGGATCTTCCATTACCAGTTTTCCGTCGGTGGACCACCAGTCAAATCCTCTGTCGTTCTTGTTCTCGAACTCTACATTGCCGTTGGCATCCATACCACCGGTGCTGTGCTGGTAGGTAGCTTCGATAGCCTTGGCCACTTCAGGATTGTAGGAATAGCTTCCCATATCCTTGCCCCATGCACTGTAACCGTCCTCGGTACAGGTCATGTATGCGATAAAGGCACATGCGGTCCAGGGCAGAGGGCTGTTGTCAGTGACAAAGAGGTAATGGCAATATCCATAACCGCCGATTCCCTGATAGCCATCCTGGTAAGCTGCAACCTTTACATTATTTACAGATACACCTGCGGATTCCTCTACGGAACGGAACTTGTTGTATACCAACAGTCCACACTGATCGGTTGCGGAATCTGTTACCAGTGTATTACAGATAGGTCCGTCATCGGTCTGTGCATTGTAGCTGCCTACCCAGAGTTTGATCCATGCCAGTGCGTATTTACCATCTGCACCTAATCCCAGATCGCTTGCTTCGGATTCCATCTCGTCGATGGTGGGCTGGAAGTAAGCCTGCTCGTCAGCGGGTAATGCATTGAAAGCATCCTTTAACATGGCTGCGTATTTGTCTTCGGTCAGCATGTACAGGAAGTTCTTTCCTACAACTTCGGAATCAATATCCATGAAGAGGGCATGTACGCCTTCTCCCACGAAGTCCCAACAGTTGTCGTATACTTTGTCACCGGTGCAGTTGTACTCAAATACCTTGTTCTGTAACTGTAAGGCGAGATACCCGTCTACGGCATCCGGTGTGGTTCCGTTGGCTTCCGCCCATTCCTTGGGAATAAAGGTATCCAGTATTCCGGTCTGTACCATCTTGGATTCGATCTGATTACCATCCTGGATCAGAGTCATTGCGAAGGTTCCTTCGGGTTTCAGGGAATCTGCGGTCAGCTGCTCGAAGATCTTGTTGTTCTTGGGCTGCTGCCAGTCGAATTCCATGCTGTAAGAAGGATCGATAGACTGCAGATACTCGATGAACAGAGGAAGTGCTGATTTACCACGGCTGGAATTACCTACGCCGTAGAAGGTCTTGCCGTTGGATTCTTCAATGGCTTTCTGTGCCAGCTCTTCCATGGTCATTCCTTCTGCTTCTTTTATGATCTGCTGTGTTGCTGTAAGATTTGCGTCGTCGGTTACCTCCGGTGTCTTGGTCTCTGCCGCCACCTCGGTTCCGGCTGTCTGTGTGTTGTCTGCGCCTGCTGTTGCCTGGTTCTGTGTCTCACTGCTGCCGCATCCGGCCAACAATCCCACGCTCATTGCACAGACCATCAGTAACGATACTACTCTTTTCTTCATACGCTGTCCTCCCTTTTGACATTGTGTTTTTTTCTAACCCTTCATGGTCTACATAATCTTATGTCCACCACTTCCGTTCTGATGTCTTAATTATACGTTGAGAGTTCAGCAATTTGTATAAGGTAAAACTGTTATTATTTTAATATTTCTGATATTGTGTATAATTTTTCTGATGTTTTCTGATTTTGTTTGTGCATTTTGTGTTTTTACATGCTTCTGTCCTGGTATTCCGAGGGTGTGACACCGACAATCCGCTTAAAGCTGCTGGAAAAATGTGCAACATCACGATAGCCCACCTGTTCCGCCACTTCATAGACTTTGTTCCGACAGTCACTCAATAGTTTCATGGCAGTGCGCATCCGTACTCTGGTGATATAGGCCGCCACCGTATAGTCTGTCTCCTTTTTGAAGGTATGGCTCAGATGTCCTTCACTGATTCCCAGATGTTCTGCAATCTCTGCCACACACAGTTCCGGATCTCCGTAATGAGAGGAAATATAGTCCACGGCGGCCATGACGTATTTACTCTTATCGCCCTTATTTAAAACCAGTTCGGGAAGCGGCTCTTCCCTGCTGTTTTCTTCTTTCTCCTGGACTTTTTTACGTTTCTCCAGAGCGGCGTTCACCGCCTGTTCCAGTTCTCCGTCTCCGAAAGGTTTTAACAGATAGTCACTGGCCAGCAGTTTCAGTGCACTCTGGGCATAGGAAAATTCACTGTAGGCGGTCAGAAAGATCACACTGACATCATTATCCTCCGCCCGCAGTTCCTTCAGCATCTCGATGCCGTCCATTTTTGGCATGCGAATGTCGCAGATCAGCAGATCCGGATGGTATTTCCGCACGGCTTCCAGTCCCTCGATCCCATTGCCGGCTTCCGCCACGACCACACAGTTCAATGCCTGCCAGTCTGTTTCCATCACGATACCTCTGCGTACCAGCGTCTCATCATCGATCACGATTACTTTATACATACTCTCACACCTCGCCATATTTAACCGGCAGCCACAGTGTCACCTTTGTGCCATGGACTGCGCTTTCGTCTTCTGTTCCCTGTCCGTCTGTGGCATTGGGGCAGCTTTCGACAAGGCTCTCCATATGGATGCCGTATTCTTCCCCGTAAGTCAGCCGGATAATAGTGTCCACATTAGAAACACCGATATGTCCCACCAGCTGCTCCTGTCTTCTGTGGTTGATGGCATCCATTCGCTCTTCGGGCGCACCGCAGCCATCATCTGTCACTTCGATACAGAGCACGCCGTCCTTTCCCGTGATCCGTACCCGGATATTTCCCTCTTCACTCTCTTTGAGTCCGTGCAGAACCGAATTCTCTACGATGGGCTGTATGATCAGTTTCGGGATCACACATTCCTCCAGCCCCTCTTCCAGTTCCACGGAATAGGTAAACTTATCGTTAAAACGGATCTTCTGGATATCTACATAACAGTTCACCAGCTCCAGTTCTTCCTTCAGGTAAATGAACTGTCTCTTGGAAATACTGGTCCGCAGGATCTTCGCCAGTCCCGCTGCCATGGTGGCAATCTCCGGAATGTGATTGGCCTTTGCCACCCATTTCATGGTATCCAGTGTATTATACAGGAAATGGGGATTTAACTGCGCCTGCATCATGGCAATGTGGGAGGCATTCAGTTCCTTCTGTTTCTCTACCTTATCC
>JBNMJR010000051.1:0-12401 GCA_050873925.1 Acetatifactor sp. | reverse complement strand
TGACAGTAATCTATCTGGCGGCTTCCGCAGTCATCGCGTTGGGATACAGTATCTTCTATTTTGAAGTAAAGCTGCCCAATGGTTCCACCGGACAGCTTCTGTATATTATGGATTACATCAGCAACAGTGTCATGATGCCTCTGATCGCTCTGCTTTCCACGATCCTCATCGGCTGGGTCATGACACCGGATTATGTCATTGGTGAGATGGAGCGCAACGGCGAGACTTTCCGCCGTAAAAAGTTATACCGGGTGATGATCCGTTATGTGGCACCGGTGATGATGCTGGTATTGTTCTTACAGTCTACCGGAATTTTATCGTAGGAGCGGAATGGGCAGACAACCGGTTATGAGCAAGGATGCATATACCCTCCCAAAATCGTAAAGTGTATGATGGTCTACATGATAAGACGACTTTTGGGAGGGTGAGTTTCAGAAAATAATACTGCCCAAGAAGCACTAAAGCAACTTGGGCAGTATTTTACTAACTTTTCACTTACGCAACATACAAATACATAAAAATGAAATGACATACGCTTCCGCCCATGACGAAGAGGTGGAACACCTCGTGGGAGCCGAAGAACTTATGTTTTGCATTGAAGATCGGCAGTTTCAGGGCATAGATGACACCGCCCACGGTGTAGATGATGCCGCCGGCCAGCAGCCAGAGGAAAGCGGGCACGGACAGGGTCTTCAGCAAAGGTCCGAATACCAGGACACATACCCAGCCCATGGCAATGTAGATCACAGAGGAAAACCACTTGGGACAGGTGATCCAGCAGGCTTTCACGATCATGCCCAGAGCGGCAATGCCCCAGACAAGTGCAAGCAGCGTATATCCCAGCTTACCGCCTAAAACAATGAGGCACACCGGTGTGTAAGAACCGGCAATCAATACGAAGATCATCATATGGTCCAGCTTCCGGAAGACCCGGAGACTTTTTCCGGTGAGGTCCACGGAATGATAAGTGGCGCTGGCACCGTACAACAGGATCATGCTGCCCATGAAAATTGCCATGGCCAGGAAATTCTCCTGCCCGGACTGTACACCTGCTTTCACTAACAGCGGCACTGCTGCGAATACTGCCATCATCATGGCAATGAAATGGGTAATGGCACTTCCCGGTTCTCTTATGGTAATCTGCATAATAACTCCTCCTTTTCCCGGCAGCAACTGCCGCCTGCAAATCGAATCTATTTAAGATCATTTTATCCGACAATAGTATTTACTATTCCAAAACGACAACACATATTTTGGTATACTTTCGCATGTAGTTTTCAAAACTACGTCTGACACTGCAAATACTACTGCACCAAAAAGGAAAAGTCAATAGTCATTCAGATATTTGGGAGAAAAGTATCAGTAAGGATTGGCGGGAAGCCTGTAGATCAACAGTCCCTCATCGTCGGCCAGTAACTCCGCATTCTCCACAAGACGGGCATTTACCTCCGGATTTGTCGCAATGTATCCTTCAGAACCTTTATCCCATACAATATATTCAGGCACTTTGTCCGGATAGAGTGTCCAGTATTGGAATAAACGTTCATCGATTGTCGGAGTGCTGATGGTGGAATAGTTGCAGATCACGTAATCCTCCTGAAGATACATAATGCTCTTATGACTGGCAATCAGTACTTTGCTGCCCCGGGGAATGAATTCATCCAACAGACGACCGCGGATATTATACTCGTAGCCATCGGAATACCGGCCGTAGATTCCCGCCATGGGTCCCTCCTCCGCTTTCTGTCGTGTGACGAAAATGGTGTCGTGACCGTAAATATTGTACAACAGAAATCCCTTGTGGATAACGGCAAGTCCCACAAACAACAGTATAAAAGATTTCCAGAAAACGGGGGAAGCAGATTCCTCCCGTTCCGCATAACATAAGGAAACCAGCATACCAATGGCCATATAATCGGCAGACTCGTAGAGCATCGTATTGCTGGCCGTAAAGGCAGCAAGGAGCAAAAACAGGGAAGTAATGCTTCCGAACCAGAACAGTGCCTTATAAACAGTGGCCAATTCGCCGGAAGACTTTTTCCGGCGGAAATAACAATAAATGCCCCACAGAGGGAACATAAGATAGACAAAACCGGGATACTCGATATGCTTCTGCAGCCGATACCATACAAAAAGCTGTTCCAGAATCAGGGAAACCATCAACAACAGGAAGAAACGATAGTTTTTCCTGCATACAAAACGGAAGAAACACCAGGCTGCCAAAGCGATAACCAAAGCAATCAGCAAATAGGGAAAAGTCTCGCCGAGACAGGAGATGTTATCCTTTAATTTTCCGAGCAGTCCGACATCGTGGGAACCGTCGGTCAGCATTTCCGACAAGCCCTCCAGAAACTGCCGGAAAGACATATGACACAGGAAATAGGTCAGCCATCCTAAGCCACAGACACCGCAGGTCCCGAGATAAATCAGAAGATTTTTCAGACGGGCACCGGCAGCAGATAACAGCCGGATACCGATACATCCGGGAAGCACCACGAAGATACAGGTAGGGTAGGAAAGCACCAGAAGAGAAGTGCTCACCCCGGCGGCAATCAGGAAAAACGCAGAACGACGTGCGGAAGCACCGCTATTTATACAAAATTCCAGAAAGCTCAAGAAGACCAGAGTACTGAACCACAGAAGCATATTGGAAAAATCGGGAACGGTACTGTTCTTGGGAATGATATTGTAGTAAAAGACAGCAATGACAAAAGCGGTATTCTCAGAGACAAACTTGCGGAAAGTCCGATAGGTGAGAATACTGATGATCAGCTGTGTAACGACACCCACGATCCGCAGAAAAATCACGGAGTATTTCAATGTATGAAACAACTGCATATACAGCCACAAAAAGGCAGTGGAAAAAAACGCGGAAGTCTGATGAGGCTCCCACATTTCCAGAAACATCCGGTCTCCGCGAAGAATACGATATGCCATGGCCACGGCATACTGTTCGTCGATGTCGAATCCAAAGAAAATAATTTTGACCGTAGCGATCAAAGATGCGGCAAGCAACAGATATTTCCAAAGATTATGCAGCAATGCGGATGCAAAATTTTTCTCTCGTACCGAATAATTGCTATTCATCTTAATCCTCCTCAATGATCTGGATCTCCAGATAGTCAAAATCGATTGTCTCTACGAAGCTGTCCTGGGTAAAACGGGTCTTGTTGTGCCGTTTAAAGTCTGCGATATTTATATCCAGCCAGATGGGCGTACCGAGATCGAACTGATGGCAGACCTCGTCCAGAGAGTGAAAAACTTTATGGGTACGGGTGTCATCACTGTCGTCCTCGATGCAGACGTCCTTCAGCATATGATTATTTTGAAATATTTTAGCCCACATACGGAACATAGATAATCTCCTTGTGTAAAAAATGATCAGATCATTCTTTGATTATAATAGGAAGCGGTTTCCCATGCAAGCGCAATGCGGCAATAAAACTGCGTCTATAGATAAAACTGCCCAATCAATCTTAAAAAATAATAAAGGTTTTGTTAAAATTATACATTTTTAAAAGGAGGTATGCTATAATTATCATAAATACAGCGTACGAATGCAGAATTTCCGTAACGAAAAAGCGTCTACGGGAGTAAGAAATATGACAAAATGGTCACAGAGCCCTCTGTGACAGAAGAGATTGAGAGGTAATATGGAGTTTAAGGTAGAAAACGGGGACGGAATCGACAGCTGGAAGGAGGTCACGCTGGTATACAGCGCTGCACTGCGTCAGATGGAGACGAAAATGCAGATTCTGAATGACGAATTCCAGCATGTACACCAGTACAATCCCATCGAACACATCAAGGCACGGATCAAGACCCCGGAAAGCATTGTGAAAAAGCTGAAACGATACGGACAGGAATCCACCATAGACAATATGGTAAAATACATAAACGATATTGCAGGCATCCGCATCATCTGTTCTTTTACTTCGGACATTTACCGTATTGCGGACATGATCCGGGATCAGAAGGACATTCAGGTGATCGCAGTCAAGGATTATATCACATATCCAAAAGCCAGTGGTTATAAAAGCTATCATATGATCGTCAGCATTCCGGTCTATCTGTCGGACCGCACGGTGGATACGAAGGTGGAGATACAGATCCGGACGGTTGCCATGGACTTCTGGGCCAGCCTGGAGCACAAGATCCACTACAAATTCGAAGGCGATGCTCCGGAGAGCATCAAAAATGAACTGGTGGAGTGTGCGAGAATGGTGTCCGATCTGGATGCGAGGATGCTGTCCCTGAACGAAGAGATTCTTGCCATCAGCCAGAAGCGAGAAGAGGAAAAACAATTAAATAGCGAAACATCCAAATAACCCAAAAGCTTCTGCCGGTGCAATGCAAACGACAGAAGCTTTTTTATGACCAAAACAGTAACGGGACGACAAAAATCCCCATAAAATGAGGAGTGCCCAGACACCTTTCGGCGCCTGGGCTATTATGAAAAAATTTATCTTATATGCTTTGTTATCCGGAAGTCTTATCTCTTCCTTGACTGTATCTAAAGTATACCAATCAATTATGAACAAATTATGAACATGATGTGAAAACTTGGTGAATTTTACGAAAAAGTACAGAAACCAAAAAAGAAACTGTACAAATTGCATAAAAATGCACAAGCCACGAAAACGCAGTATTCATGGGGTTTTGGTTGTAACCGGGGAATAAACATGGTAAAATAGGGACAGTTGAAAAGGGAAACTGTTCACATGAGGGACGAAATATGTTTGGAGGAAGATGGATGGATACTTTTATGGATAAACTTGCACAAAAACTGAATGCCCAGGAAATGATCAAGGCGAATTCCGCAGCCGATGCCGAAGAGATGGATCAGTTGAAAAGCCAGCTGCGGGAATACGACGAGTGCCTGGCACAGATGCAGCAGGTCAATAAGGAACTGAAAGCGATCAATCAGGAAATGGAGAAGCTGATGTCCGAGACCATTGCTCCGGAAGTGAAGAAACTTTCCGGGGAAGGTGTGGCTGCCCTGCAGAAACTGCAGCAGGAGAATACAGAGAAGCTGGAAGCTCTGGGACAGCAGTATACTGCCAAACTGGAAGAACTACAGCAGAGTACCGAGGCACTGGACGAGCTTCAGAAGCATGTGGATGAGAAACTGAGCACAACGGAAGAAAATGTGCATAAGGAATGCGTAAAGGTATACCGCAATGTACAGGCGGTTGTGGTGGAAGAGAACGAGAAGCAGACCGAAGCCATCGCAGCAAAAGTAAAGGAGAGTCTCGGCGGTAAACTGAACGGCGTGCTGGGAGTATCCGTTGCAGCAGTGGTTCTGACCGTTGCGGACATTGTTCTTCATGTGTTGAGTGCGTTACATATCTTCTAGGAAAGAGGTTCAAGATGGGAAAAGAACTTTGGAAACCGGGAAATATGCTGTATCCTCTGCCGGTGGTCATGGTGAGTCTGGCGGACCGGGAGGGACATCCCAATATCATTACACTGGCCTGGGTAGGAACGGTATGTACCAATCCGCCCATGGTATCGATCTCTGTACGGCCGGAGCGGTATTCCTATCCGATTCTGAAGGAGACCGGAGAATTCGTCATTAATCTGACCACAAAGGAACTGGCATTTGCCACGGATTACTGTGGTGTGAAAAGCGGACGGGACGTGGACAAATTCAAGGAAATGGGACTGACTCCCATTCCGGCATCTGAGGTGAAAGCACCGATGATAAAAGAGAGCCCGGTGAACATTGAATGTAAGGTGCGGCAGATCCTGCCGTTGGGATCCCACGATATGTTCCTGGCAGATGTGGTGGCGGTGCATGCCGATGAAAAGTATATGGATGAGAAGCACAAGTTCCACCTGGAGCAGGCGGAACCCATCATTTATTCACACGGTTCCTATTTCGGCTGCGGCGAACTGCTGGGGACCTTCGGATACAGTGTAAAGAAACGATGAGGAATGCAGGTAAAAAACCACTTGACGTTTGCCCGTCGTTTCGGTATCATAAGTCATAAATAAGAACATGGTAAATTTTACTACGAAGAAGTAGCATCAGACGGGAGTCTGATGCTTTTTTTATGGGAAAGTCCGGGTGAAGCATATGACACAGATCGATAAAAACATAGCATTCAATCTGAAAAGAATCCGCAAATCCAAAAATATGAGTCTTGACATGCTGGCGGAGCGTACCGGTGTCAGCAAAAGCATGCTGGGACAGATTGAGAGAGGAGAATCCAATCCCACAGTGTCCACCATCGGGAAGATCGTGGAGGGATTGAAGGTTCCTTTTGAACAGCTGATTTATAATAAGAAAGAAATCATGGTGGTGCCGTCTCCGGAAGAGGCTCCGGTATGCAAGGCGAAGGAAGGGGAATACCGGATCTATGTGATGTTGCCTTATGATGCCGGAAGAAATTTCGAGATCTATCAGGGTGAGCTGACCAGAAATGCCCGGATGGAAAGCGAATCCCACGGAGAGCAGACCTGGGAGTACCTGACGGTGGTATCCGGGGAGGTGGAACTGATCCTGGAAGATTCCAGTTTTCTGGTGAAGACAGGAGGGTCTCTCTATTTTGCCTGTGACAGAAAACATGTCTATCACAATGTGGGGGAGACCAAGGCGGTACTCAACATGATCATTACCACACAGCGTTAGAGAAAACGTCCCCGTTTGATGGCATCTTTGCCGTATTTTTCCCGGATATTATCCAGGGCGGCATCCAGCTTCTGCTGTTTCTCGGAACGGGGGGCAGGAAAATCAAACAGGCTGAGCTGCACCGGCTCATCTTCGGGGACCAGCTTGGAAGTGCGTACTCCCAGAAGCCGTATGGGAGTGGAATCCCATAATTCGTCGAACAATGCGCAGGCATCTTCGTACAGGAGATTCACGGAAGCTGTGGGAATGTCTATCGGCATCTGGTGGGAGACATTCCGGAAATCGCTGTACCGGATCTCCGTGCAGATTTGTCCTGCCAGCTGGTGGGAGGCCCGCAGACGTCTGCCCACAGATTCGCACAGGGACAAAAGTACCTTGCAGGCTTCCTCTTTCGTAGTGGCATCACTGCTTAAGGTAGTGGAGTTGCCGATTCCCTTTGCCCTGGAAGGAGCCAGGACTACCGTAGAATCATCAATGCCGTTGGCGTACTGCCACAGGCAGCGGCCGTGACTTTTTAAATGTGCTTCCAGAATCGCAGGATCCGTCTTTGCCAGATCTCCGATCGTGAGGATCCCTAATTTATGAAGAGTCTCCGCACTGGAATGTCCGCAGGTGAACAGGGCGGAAACGGGCAGCGGCCACATTTTCTGCGCTATTTCCCGTTGATATAAGGTATGAGTCTTATCGGGTTTTTCAAAATCAGAGGCCATTTTGGCCAGGACCTTTCGGTCCGAAATTCCCACATTTACCGTAAATTTAAACTTTTCAAAAACCGAATGCCGAATGAAAGCGGCGGTTTCCTCGGGAGAGGCGTAGTTCGCCGCAATGGGCGTATAGTCCATATAGCATTCATCGATACTGACCTGTTCGATGTCGGGGCAGATACCCGCCAGATGTTCCATGAGCATCCGGCTTTTCAGACGGTACATATTATGATCCGGAGAAGCCATGACCAGATGCGGACATTTGCGCAGGGCATTGACCACCGGCTCGCCGGTATTGATGCCGAAAGCCTTGGCGGGAATGGATTTGGCCAGCACCACACCGTGTCTGGTGGAGGTGTCACCGCCTACGATGGCGGGGATCGTGCGCAGATCCACAGGATCCCCCTGCTCCAGACGGGCCAGCGCCGTCCAGCTCAAAAAAGCGGAATTGACATCGATATGAAAAATGACCGGTTCCCTCATGGTGACTCCTTTCCGGATAATGCCCCTTTGTTTTCCACCAGTATAGCATAGATTGATCCCGGAGAAAACAAAAAAATCGAACAGACATTCTTTCTTTACAAGGCATATAAATGCTGATAGAATCTATATGTTACAAAGATATTACAGTAAGACAGGTATGCAGAATGCCAAAACAGGGCATACTGTTTTCAGATACGATAGATCGAGAAGGAATTCATGAAGAAACTGACATCTTACTCGAAAAGAGTAAAATATACATATGTGAAAACAACGCTGGCCACTCTTTTTGTGAGCCTGTTTTTCCTGAAAGGGTATGCAGCGTTTGAAAAGACCGGAGAGAATTATTTCCATGTGTTCTTGAACGGCAATGAGATCGGAACAGTGGGCGAGGCAGACAGAGCGGAGCAGCTTCTGCAGGAAGCCAGAAGAAACATCGCTTCCCGTAGTGACGATATGATCTTTATTGACGCAGATTTAAAACTGGTCGGTGAAGAGGTACTGTGGGGCACACTGGACAATGAGGACAATCTGCTGGCAGCCATGGAGCGGGAACTGGAGAGCAGTATCCGTGAGACTTCCCACAGGTCCTATACAATGAAAGTAAATGAATATATGGTCAACCTGTCCAGCGTGGAGGACGTGAAATCTCTGCTGCAGGCAGCGGTGGACAAATACGACAGCGAAGATAAATTCAGCGTGGAACTGACTCACGATGCACAGAAGGAGTTCAATGTTCTTACCACAGAGGTAGTCAATAAACAGGAACTGACCGCCCAGGAAGAACAGAAGGAAGAAGCCATCTATGCAGGCGGGGTACAGTCCGTACTGGATCAGGCAGGCGCCCAGGCAGACCAGCAGGGGGAAAAAGATTTCGAGGATTATGATCTGGGTCTGATGACCATGGACTTTGCGGAAAAGGTGGAGATCGTAGAGACCTATCTGCCGGAAAGCATGCTGACTCCGCTGGATCAGGCAATCGAGGATGTGATCAAGGATCAGGAGACCCCCGGAGAATATGAAGTGGTCAGCGGAGATACGCTGTCGGAGATTTCGATTAAAGTAAATATTCCGATGGATCAGATCATCGCCATGAACAGCGAGACACTGACCGATGAGAATTCCACGATCCGGGTAGGGGACAAGCTGATCATTACCGTGCCGCAGCCGGAATTATCCGTAGAACGCATGGAACAGAATTATTATGAAGAAATCTATGATGCAGATGTAATTTATGTGGACAACGATTCCTGGTATACGACCCAGACCAAGATCTTACAGCAGCCTTCCGCCGGTTTCCGTCGGGTAGTGGCAGATGTATCTTATCTGAATGACAGAGAGGTCACCAGGGACATTCTGAAGGAAGAAGTGGTCATGGAGGCGGTTCCCAAGATCGTGGAACGAGGCACCAAGATCCCTCCGACCTATATCAAGCCTATTTCCGGTGGACGTCTGAGCTCCAATTTCGGACGCAGAAAGTCGCCTACCAAGGGCGCCAGCAGCTACCATAAGGGTGTGGACTGGTCGGTTCCTACCGGAACTGCGGTATTTGCATCCTGCGGCGGTACCGTGGCCAGAGCCGGATGGGGAAGCGGATACGGTTATTGTGTCTATATCAACCATGAGGACGGCAGACAGACCCGATACGGACATCTGAGCAAGGTGCTCGTAAAGGTAGGACAGACGGTAAAACAGGGAGAACGTATTGCACTGAGCGGAAATACCGGCGTAAGTACGGGACCTCATCTTCACTTTGAGATCCTGATTAACGGCAGCCAGGTGAACCCGTTGAAGTACCTGAATTAGGGCGCTGTATTTACAAATGCGCGAAAATGTGGTATAAGTGCATAAGAAGGTTTTTCTGATCTGAGAATGACAGAGGTAAGAAACAATGGAACAATACGCAATTAAAGGCGGTAATCCATTAGTCGGTGAAGTTGAAATAGGAGGTGCCAAGAATGCGGCACTTCCTATTCTTGCTGCTTCCGTGATGACGGATGAGACTGTTTATATAGAAAATATGCCGGATGTAAGAGATACGAATGTCCTTTTGAGCGCCATGGAGAATATCGGCGTGATCGTAAAGAGGACCGACCGTCACAAAGTGACTCTCAATGCGTCCAATATCAGTGAACTTGTTGTAGAAGATGAAAATATCAAGAAGATCAGAGCGTCCTACTATCTGATCGGTGCTTTATTAGGCAAATACAAACGTGCGGAAGTGGCACTTCCCGGTGGCTGTGATATCGGCTGCCGTGCCATCGACCAGCATATCAAAGGATTTCGTGCTCTGGGTGCGGACGTAAAGATCGAGCATGGTCTGATCAAGACGCAGGCGGAGCATCTGCGCGGCAGCCATATCTATATGGATGTGGTCAGTGTCGGCGCCACCATCAATATCATGATGGCTGCGGTAATGGCGGAAGGCACCACGATCATCGAGAATTCTGCCAAGGAGCCCCATGTGGTAGACCTGGCGAACTTCCTGAACAGCATGGGAGCCAATATCAAGGGAGCCGGTACGGATGTGATCCGTATCAAGGGTGTTTCCCATCTGCACGGCACAGAGTATGCCGTGATCCCCGATCAGATCGAGGCCGGTACGTTTATGTTTGCAGCGGCAGTGACCAAGGGCGACGTGACGGTGAAAAATGTGATTCCGAAGCATCTGGAGTCCATTACGGCAGAGCTTCTGGAGATCGGCTGTGAAGTAGAGGAAGCGGATGACTGTATCCGTGTGGTAGCGTCCAAGCCTCTGCAGCATACCCAGGTGAAGACCCTGCCTTATCCCGGATTTCCTACCGATATGCAGCCCCAGATCACAGTAGCTCTGGGACTTTCCAAAGGAACCAGTATCGTGACGGAGAGTATTTTCGAGAACCGTTTTAAATATGTGGATGAACTGACCCGTATGGGCGCCAGCATCAAAGTAGAAGGCAACACCGCTATCATCGACGGCGTATCCAGATATACCGGAGCCAATATTTCCGCACCGGATCTGCGGGCGGGAGCAGCACTGGTACTGGCTGCCATGTCTGCGGAAGGCTTCTCTACCGTGGATGACATCCGCTATATCGAGAGAGGCTATGAGGACTTCCATCTGAAATTACAGGGACTGGGAGCCCAGATCGAATTGATCGAGACAGAGAGAGATCTGCAGAAGTTCAAGCTGAAGATCGGTTAATGACAGACATTTTGAAAAAAATGTCTGTTGACAAAACAGGTAACTCATAGTAAGTTAATTAGCGTAGAAAAGTTCATATAGACTTTCCCTTATTCAGAGTGGTGGAGATACATAGGATCGATGAAGCCACGGCAACCCCGCAGGATGCGGAAGGTGCCCACCTGAGCGAGCAACTGTCGAACAATAAGAGGATTTGATCAATGATAAATCAGTCCGCTTATGAAAGCGGACTTTTCTATTTCTTAAAAACAATTACAGTAACTTATACACCCTGGAACCTCTTCCCGCAGGGAAGCAGAATGGAGGACAAATGGAAAAACGTTTATTTACATCGGAGTCCGTAACCGAAGGACATCCCGATAAAATCTGTGATGCCGTATCTGATGCGGTACTGGATGCGCTGATGGAGCAGGACCCCTTCAGCCGTGTGGCATGTGAGACCTGCACCAACACCGGTTTCGTACTGGTAATGGGTGAGATCACCACCAAGGCAAACATTGACATTCCCGCTATCGTTCGTAAGACTGTGACCGAGATCGGTTACGATTCTTCCGAAAAGGGATTCGACGGCAACACCTGTGCCGTTATGGTATCTCTGGACAAGCAGTCTACTGATATTGCCATGGGCGTGGACAAGGCTCTGGAAGCAAGAGAAAGTCATATGACCGATGAACAGCTGGATGCCATCGGTGCAGGAGATCAGGGTATGATGTTCGGCTTTGCTACCGATGAGACACCGGAATATATGCCGTACCCCATCTCTCTGGCACACAAGCTGACCAGACAGCTGACCAAGGTTCGTAAGGACGGCACTCTTTCCTATTTAAGACCCGACGGAAAGAGCCAGGTATCCGTAGAATATGATGAGAATGGCAAGCCTTTCCGTCTGGAAGCTGTCGTTTTGTCTACCCAGCATGACGAGCATGTATCTCAGGAGCAGATCCATGAGGATATCAAGAAGTATGTATTTGATCCCATCCTGCCCGCAGACATGATCGATGCAGACACCAAGTTCTTCATCAACCCCACCGGACGTTTCGTAATCGGCGGACCTAACGGTGACAGCGGACTGACCGGCCGTAAGATCATTGTAGACACCTACGGTGGATATGCACGTCACGGCGGTGGAGCATTCTCCGGCAAGGACTGCACCAAGGTGGACAGAAGTGCCGCTTACGCAGCACGTTACGTTGCCAAGAATATCGTAGCAGCAGGTCTGGCCGAGAAGTGCGAGATCCAGCTGTCTTATGCTATCGGTGTTGCTCATCCAACTTCTATCATGGTAGATACCTTTGGAACAGGAAAGTTAAGCAATGAGAAGTTAGTTGAGATCATTCGTGAAAACTTCGACCTGCGCCCAGCTGGCATCATCAAGATGCTTGACCTGCGTCGTCCGATC
>JBNMJR010000050.1:0-12559 GCA_050873925.1 Acetatifactor sp. | reverse complement strand
GGCCCAGGCAAAGCTGACCTATGAGACTTCCCTGTCCAGCGCAGAACGGGCAGAGAGCGATTACAATACCACAGTGGAAAAAGCGGAATCCGATCTGGCATCTCTGAAAAGTACTTATGAAGATGCCCAGGCAAATCTGGAACTGTTCGAAAGCAGTGTAGGAGACGGCTATTTCTATGCATCCGAGGACGGAACGATCCTGCGGACCATGGTGCGGGCGGAGCAGGATCTGACTTCCGATGCCATCGTATTTGTCTACAGTAATCCGAAGGAACTGACCGTCACCGTATCGGTAGATCAGTCGGATATTGCCAAGCTGACCGTGGGCGACAGCGCTTATGTACAGTCCTCCGGAGGCAGTGGATTTACCGGTGTGATCACAGCCATCGATCCGGTATCCTCCTCCAGCAGCCGCACCAGTGTTACTTATAGTGTAACGGTACAGATTACCGTGGAAGATGAGGAAAACAGCCTGAGTGCCAACGAATCCGTAACAGTAGTCTTTGGCATGACGGATGAGGAGATCGAACAGTTACAGCAGAGTATGCAGGGAAGACCCGGAGATGTCTCCGGCGGAGACGCAATGCCCCAGGGCGGTCCCGGCAACGGAGAATTCCCAGGGGACGGAAATGAACAGCAGGGAGGACAGACGCAGTCATGAAATTAAAAAGACCACATTTTGAAAAACTGAAATCCCTCACGAAGAAGCAGAAGAAGCTGTTCCTGGCAGGGTTCGCATTGTTCCTGTTGATTCTGGCAGCCTGCTATACGGTGTTTATTGCGCCGCTGCTGCAGAAGGAGCAATGGATCTACAAGGAAGAGACTGTAGAACGCGGCACTTTAAAAGTAGGTGTTACGGAGAGTGGTTCTCTGGAATACAACACAAAATCCATAGACTATGATCTGGATCTGGATGTCAGTGACGATGACGAGGATGACAGCGATGACGATGACGACGATACCGTACAGAAATATCTGAAGATCGAAGAGGTCTATGCCGCCAGCGGCCAGCGTGTCACCGAAGGAGAGGAACTTCTGAAGTTCACGGAAGACAGTGTGGAGGCGGTCCGGGCCCTGCTGCAGAATGCGGTAGTGGAGGCACAGGCCGATTATGCGGAAGCAGAAAGCACTTATGAATTGTCTCTGCTGGAGGCACAGACCGATTACGATACCCAGAAGATCAGTGCTTCTTATGCGGCATCCATCCGCAATACTTCCGGTACGAGTGTGACCAACAATGTGGCTTCTCTGCAGGTACAGCTGGAGCAGAAGCAGGCCAATACGGCTTCCCTGCAGGAAAAGCTGACAGAAGCCCAGGAAGATTATCAGGATGCGCTGGAGACCTACGAGGCGGCCAAGGAGGATTATGAGAATGCGGGAATGGACAATACCGTAAACTATATGATCTTCCAGAACGGTTATCTCAGTGCCAGAACGAAATACCAACAGGCAAAATCAGCGCTGACCCAGGCGGAGGATGCTTTGTCGGAGAATGAAAGTGCCATTACCGACCTGACAAATCAGCTGGCAGCGGCACAGGCAAAACAAAAGATCGATAAACTGGATACGGAAGAGACTTATCAGGAAGCGGTGATCACCGGGCAGAATGCCCAGACCACCTACAATGCTACCGTGGAAGATCTGAAGGAAACTTTACAGGAAGCGGAAGAGACCAAAGAAAAAAGAGAAGAACAGCTGCAGGCTTTTGAAGATTTTGTCGGAAGTGACGGTATTCTGTATGCCACAGAAGATGGTGTGATCACAGAGGTCAGTTATGAATCGGGAGACCGTCTGACCACTACAGGAACCCTGTTTTCCTATGCGACAGCGGATGACATGAGGATCTCCGTGGACGTGACCCAGGAGGATATTGTGGATCTGCAGGTAGGAGATGCGGTAGATATTACATTTACGGCATATCCGGAGGATTCCTATACCGGAAGCATTCTCTCCATCAATACCACGGCAACCTCTGACTACAGCAATACGGTAAGTTATACTGTGGAAATCAGTGTGGAGGGCGAGCTGGAACAGCTCTACGGCGGTATGACCGCGGATGTAATATTCGTTACGGAAGAGAAAGAAGATGTCCTCTATGTATCCCGCAAGGCCATTGTAGAGGAAAACGGCAAGACCTATGTATATCGTAAGACGGCTCTGGGCGGTAAGGAACTGGCGGAAGTAGAGACCGGCATTACCAACGGTGTGGACATCGAGATCCTGTCCGGTCTGGAAGAGGGAGATACCATCTATCTGGCAAGTAAGGTCAGCTCCGAGGCAGAGGTAAAGAGCACGGAGGAGACTTCCGATTCCGGCAGCAGTTCCGATACGACGACAGACGGTGACATGGGATTCGAGATGCCGGAGGATATGCAGATGCCTTCCGGTGGTGAGATGCCGCAGGGTGGTCCCGGAGGCAGCGGCTCTGACAACTTTGGCGGCGGAATGCCGGGCGGCCCCGGCGGACAATAAGGTGAGCTTGTGAACTGACGGAGCAAATGTTGAGAAGCAGACAGGAATGATTGGGAACAGCTATGAAACAGAATGAGAATGGGAAAAAGATCAAAGAAAATATAAGAAATCGAGTGAATAAGGTCGGAGACTGGAAAAACTGGTCGAAAAAACGTAAGATCACCACGGGAATCTGTGGCGTCTGCGTGATTGCTGTTGTGGCAGGTGCTATCGGACTTTCCGGTGGTTCTGACACAGAAGTCATCTACAAAGAGACCACCGTAAAATACGGTACACTGGTCAAAGGTGTTACGGAGAGCGGTTCCGTGGATATCGGTACGGTGGATCAGACGTTTGATCTGGATATGAGTGCCTTACAGAGAACAGATACTTCCGGCAGCAGTTCCTCCAACAACTCTTCCGGTAGCAGTTCCGGTTCCGGTGGCTTTGGCGGCATGGGTAGTTCCGGCGGTGGAGCTCAGGGAGGCTTAGACATGTTTGGGCAGATCTTCAATATGGGAGGCAGCAGCTCCAATAGCAGCAGTGATGATTCCACTCTGACGGTGGCAGAGGTGGTGGTCTCTGTGGGGCAGCAGGTGTCCGAGGGAGATCCCCTGTATCTGCTGGAAGAAGACAGTGTCTCCGATCTGGAGGAGGAACTGCAGTCCAACGTAGAGAAGGCAAAAGCGGATCTGGAAGCGGTGGAAGCTGACCAGACCCTGTCCAGACAGCAGGCCAAATATACTTATGACAGCAGTACCGCATATGGCAGCTATATTGATACCGAATACAGCACCACGTTGCAGGAACTTCAGAATGCGGTAGATTCCGCGCAGAGTACATTGGAGCAGGCGCAGACCAGTCTGGAAGATTATCAGGCGCAGTTAGAGGAAGTAACGGCAGCCTATGAAGATGCAGCGCAGGTATTGTCCAACTGTAAATACAGTCTGAACAATACGGATGCAGCAGATGATACTTATGGCTATGTCTATTATGCACAGCTGACAACACAGGCACAGTCCACAGCGGATTCTCTGGAACAGCAGAAGGAAGAGCTGGAACAGAAGGTAGAGCAGGCGGAGGAAAATGTGACTACAGCCGAGACTGCCTATAACAAAGCAAAACGGGAACTGGAGCAGGGGAAACTTTCTGCAACCGAGACAAAACAGCTGCGGACACTGGCTTACAATACTGCGCAGGAGACCTACGATATTGCGCTGGGGTACCTCACGCAGGATCTGTCCGATCAGCAGGAAACCTATGATGAGACCCTGGAAAAATGGAATGAGTTCAGCACCTATATCGATGGCAATGCGGTATGCGCCAGATACAACGGTGTGATCACCAGCGTGGAACTGGAAGCAGGAGACAAGATCAGTACCGGAACTTCTCTGGTAACTTTATACGATATGGATGAAGTGACCATGACCGTGACGGTGGATGAAGACGATATGACAGACATTTCTCTGGGCTCTGCAGCCAATATCGCGTTGACGGCATATCCGGAAGATACTTTTACAGCAAAGGTAACCGCGATTGGAGATGCTACCTCGGATTCCGGTGGAAATATAACTTATGACGTAACTGTCACATTGGAAGGAGATGTCTCCGGATTGTTCCAGGGCATGACAGGAGATGTGACTTTCGTTACAGAACAGACGGAAGAAGTGCTGTATGTCTCACGCAGAGCCATTATCACAGAAGATGATAAGACCTATGTAAAAGTGAAGACCGCAGACGGCAACATTGTGAAAAAAGAAATAACGACAGGACTGTCAGATGGTTCTAATGTGGAAATCTCCGGAGATATTGCGGAGGGAGACACCGTATTGATTGAAAGCAGCATTACAAAGTAGTGTGGAACCTATAGGAAATCAATGGAAGGGAAGAAGTAAAATATGAGATTATCCGAAATATTGCGTCTGGTGTGGCTGAATCTGTCACAGAATAAATTCAAAGTGATCCTGACTTCCATCGGTATTGTTGTGGGATCTGCCACTATTATGCTGGTGCTGGCCATCGGTACCGGCGGAAAAGAAGAAGTGGCGGAACAGTTCAAGAACCTGAATGCCGGAGCCATTGATATTTCCTGTGACAGCAGTGACAGCAGCGGATTTAGTTTTGATATGCCGGGAGGCGGCGGAAGCGTTACGATCACCAATATGGGAGGAGGCCCCGGTGGTGGATCCTCCGGTGGTATGTCGGGAGGTCCCGGCGGCGGTATGGATTTCGGAGGATTCTTCGGCTTCGGGCAGGAGGAAGAGAGCGAAGCCGTGACACTGACCTCAGAAGACTGTGATGATCTGGCGACCTTTGTCTCCGGAATTACCGCGACGACGATCTCCTATTCCACTACGGCATCCGTGGAGGGAGGCGATATGACCTCTTCCTCCTATTACACCATTGCCGGAGTGGAGGACAATTACGCCACCATCAGCAATCTGGAAATGGCCATCGGTGATTTCCTCACGGAGGAAAACAACGAGAGTAAGGAAAAGGTGTGTGTACTGGGAGCTACTGTGGCAAAAGAGGTCTTCGGCAGTGCCTACGATGCCTATGACGGTACGGTCTATATCGACGGCCGCCCCTATATAGTGTCCGGTGTGTTATCCGAGATGGGAACCGTGGCATCCGGCATCAGCCCGGATACGGCAATTTATGTGCCGTATGAGACCGGCATCAAATACATCACCGGTACGAGCATCAGTCCCACCATCACGGTGATCGCAGAGGATGTGAATCAGGTGGATACCGTAATGACGGATGTGGAGAGTGCTTTAAAAGAAAGTTATCCCAACACTACATTCACTATCAGCGATGCCGGAAGCAAGATGGAGGCGGCTTCCGCTTCCAATGAGACACTGACATTACTGTTGATCTCCATGGCAGTGATCGTATTTATTGTCGGCGGTATCGGTATTATGAACGTGCTGTTTGTATCTATCAAGGAGCGTACCAATGAGATCGGTATTCTGAAAGCGCTGGGCTGCTCCCGAAAGGATATTCTGCTGGAGTTCCTGCTGGAAGCCAGTTTTACCAGTCTGGTAGGTGCGGTACTGGGTGTGCTGGTGGCACTGGGAATTACACCGTTGGTGCAGCTGTTCAACGTGAGAGTGTCGCTGTCGGTACAGGGAGCGGTGTTGTCACTGTTGTTCGGTGTCCTCACCGGAAGCATTTTCGGCTTCTATCCGGCATATAAAGCATCGAGACTGATCCCTGTAGAAGCTCTGAATCAGGAATAGTGTGAGAAAGGCATGGTTAATACGATGGAAAACGCAATGATCACCATGAAAAATATAAATAAAGGCTATATGCTGGGAGAGGAACGTCTGCCGATCCTGAAAGACATTAATTTTCAGGTAAATAAGGGAGAATATGTGGCGATCCTGGGGCCTTCCGGTTCCGGTAAGACCACACTGATGAATATGATCGGCTGTATGGATGTGATGGACAGCGGAGAGTATTATCTGGACGGCATGGCGATCCATGAGACCAAAGAGGACGATCTGACTATGGTGCGCAACCGGAAGATCGGGTTCATTTTCCAGAACTATCAGCTGATCCCGACCTATAATGTCATGCAGAACATCATCATGCCTCTGCTGATGCGGGGCATGACCCATGAAGAAGCGGAGGAAAAGTGTAAAAATACGGTCAAACTGCTGGGGCTGGATCACCGTATCGGACATAAACCCAACGAGTTGTCCGGCGGACAGAAGCAGAGAGTATCCATTGCCAGAGCACTGGTGGGACAGCCGGCCATCCTGTTGGCGGATGAGCCTACCGGCGCTCTGGATCAGACCAGTGGTAAGGAAGTGCTGAAGCTGTTCCGGGAACTGAACGATATGGGTAACACCATCGTTATGATCACCCATGACCTGAGCGTAGCCCAGTCCGCGAAACGCATTGTGCGCATCGTGGATGGACAGTTACAGGAATAAGGGATAGTCATTCAGCCAACGGGAAAGAGGCTGGGACTGTTCCAGACCGGATTTCAGGGTACGGTCGGCATCCGATTTATTTTCTGCCGGTATTATCAGCAGAAATTCTTTCCCGTCCATAAGTACACCGCAGAATACTGTTTTCAGATCCCGGGAGATAAGAAACATATTTCCCGGGATATTTGTTACAGATTCGGTCAGGCAGGAGTAATAGGGTTCTTCATCGATAAAAGGTGCATAGAATCCCATGTCATCCGCGCCTTCCACGAAAAGCCTCTCTCCGTTCATCCAGACATTTCCCGCTACGGCGTCTTCCTGATTCCCCCAGAGATAATGTAAGGCTTTCCCGTGGATCTCCACTGATACCTGTTCGAAGGTATCCGGTTCCGTCAGACTGACCAGCATTCCGGTTCCGGTATAGTCATAATCCTTTTTGATGGGAGTATGATAATAGCGGATCCCGTAGTCTCCAAGGCAAAATAAGGCAAATACGAGCAGAAAAATCAGAATGCCGCAGAAAAAGGTTCTTAATTTTTTATTTCGCATCATGGTTCTTGCCTCCTTTTTATTTTATTATACAATCAGATATCCATACTGGCAATGAGCTGAAACATTTCCTCGGCGGTCATGTGATCTGCGGTGATCACGTACACATAATTGTCAGCTTCATAAGTTACAAAAACGTAAAAATATTTCAATTGCAGGTTTATATGTTTGTCCCAATAGTATCTTTTGGGTAACCGGGGCATTTTATTGTGCCTGCTTTACGGATCCCGGCGATGGGGGATATAATGATTTCATTACAGGAGAGCGTAAAAGAGCAGAAACGGGCATAGGAGAAGCAAAATGGGAGAACAGGGAAAGCTGACGGAGAAACATTGCGCACTGCTTCGGTCCTGTTACTTGTCCTGTCTGGAACTGGCATCGGTATACGGGCTGGAAAGTGTGGCGTTCTGCTGTATATCCACTGGGGTATTCTGTTTTCCGAATGACAAGGCGACGCAGATTGCCGTACAGACAGTACAGGAGTATTTGGAGGAGACTCCTGACAGCAGTGTCAAAAAGGTGATCTTTAATGTGTTTAAGAATGAGGATTTGCAGATCTATGAGAGAATTCTTTGTTCGTAGATTTTCAATTACTCTAAATGCAGAGAAAAACTTGCACCCGGCAGATTGCTGTGATACATTGGCTGTAAAAGAAATACAAGAGAGGAAAAGAAAATGGCAGGATATCTGATTAAGGATACCACAAAAGAAGAGCGGGAGCAGATCGTTGCGGAGTCTCTGGGATATATGGAAGCCAACTGTGATGGCTGTACTTCGGGACTGGCGGAAATGTACCAGGCGTACATCGACGGGGAAAAGGAACTTCGGGAGATCAACATGGAGTTTCATGCGGGGTATGTTTCAGGAGAAGAAGTGCCGGGGCGCAGGTCCTGCCCCATGTAATAAACTGTATGCCGAAAAAGATGGATTTATGGCATAAATAAAAGGTTATCTGCAAAAACTCTTGGTAACAGAATGCGAAAGGCAGGAAAGAGGAATGCAGATGCGGGACGATCTTGGAATTATAACAAAATTGGAAAATGGCAAGGCTTATCTGAAATTTGTCCTGCCGGAAACTATGGGGCGTTTGCAGTCCGCATTACAGATTGAGATCTGGGAAGAAGCGGAGGGCGGACGCCTTGTTTTTCATGGGGAGTATTCATCGGAAGAGACGGATTCCATGACGGCGTTGTTGCTGCGGCCTCATCTGTGGGACGGAATGCGGGATCCGCATGTCTATCGGGTGAAGGCGCAGGGGAGATTCGGGGCCGCGGAGTATGGAGAAACGTTCGGAGTTACTGCGGAAGAAGAAACAGTGGATGCCAGCTCCATCGACGAGGTGACGGAAGTATACTGGCAGCAGGAACTGGCAATTTATGACGTGCATGTCATCGATAAAAAAGGAATCTTTCTCAATGAAAAAGAGTTCCTGCCACATGAAGTAGTCTACCGGCTTCCCCCGCAGATCAGTGATGCCGGGACGAGGGTGGAGCAGGTACGAAGGGATCTGGAACGGCTGGTCCGGATGGGGGCAAATGTGATCCGGCTGGAAGGAACCGGGACCGGGGCAGAGGGGCTGAACTGCCCCGAAGTGAGAACGTTTTACAGCCTGTGCAGAAAACGTGGATTCCTCACTGGGGACCTGTGGATAAGACCACAAAATCTCCCGGATTACCGTGGATTACCCGGAGAAACGGCAGAAGAAGCACTTCTTTCGGCGGATGGCAGAACGCTGACGGAGCGATATTACTATTATCAGGCAAAGTGGAGCGGCGAACCGGTACTCTATCCGGCACTTTCCACTCTGCATCGTCAGGAGAATGGGCTGATCTCTCTGACGATCTACAGCAACCAGAAAAAGGTAGTGCTCTATGTGGAGGGGGTACTTTTCTTATTCCAGTCGGCTCATTCAGGTGATCCGGAGTTTCTTTTTGAAGATATTCCGGTGACGAAATTGCCGCTGCATCTGGCGGCGGAGGCCGGAAATTTAAGCATTTCTCTAACCGTAACGAAGATGTAAGGAGCACGGTTTCACAGAATTTTCACAAATGTTTCACCTTTTCATGACATTTGAGACATATACTGATACCAAAATCGAAAAGTCCGAGATCACATGAGCTTGCTCATATGTGATTGAGAGACTTTGAGAAAGTAGTGGGGGATCACACCATATCTGGGAGGCAAATATGATAGAAGTAAGCAATCTTACAAAAAAATATGGTGACCATATTGCCGTAGATCATCTCTCTTTCCGCGTGGAAAAGGGACAGATCTACGGCTTTCTTGGTCCTAACGGCGCGGGTAAATCCACGACCATGAATATCATCACCGGTTATCTGGCAGCCACGGAGGGCACCGTGACCATTGACGGAAAGGATGTCCAGAAGGATCCGGAGGAGGCAAAGCGTGCTATCGGTTATCTGCCGGAGCTTCCGCCACTGTATGTTGACATGACGGTCAGAGAATATCTGGAATTCGTGGCAGAACTGAAAAAGGTACCGAAAAAAGAACGGCAACAGCAGATAGACGACGTTATGGGAATGACACAGATCACCGATATGCAGCAGCGTCTGATCAAGAATCTGTCCAAAGGTTACAGGCAGAGAGTCGGACTGGCGCAGGCAATCCTCGGCTACCCCGAGGTCATCATTCTGGATGAGCCCACGGTAGGTCTGGATCCGAAACAGATCATCGAGATCCGGGACCTGATCCGCAAGCTGGGGGAGAATCATACCGTGATCCTCAGTTCCCATATTTTGTCGGAGGTCAGCGCGGTCTGCGACCATATTATGATCATAGCCCATGGCAAACTGGTAGCCAGCGATTCTCCGGAGAATTTACAGAAGCTTATGAGCGGTTCCATGGAACTGAGTCTGGAAGTAAAGGGAAGTGCTGTTGCGGTGAAGACAGCGTTGCAGGAGATCCCGGAGATCGACCGGATCGAAGAGAATACCGAGGCACCTAAGGACATTGCGAAATTAAAAGTAATTTCCAAAGAAAATACCGATATCAGAGAGCAGGTATTCTATGCCCTGGCAGATGCAAAGCTGCCCATTCTGGAGATGACCCATGCGGAGAAGTCTCTGGAAGATATCTTCCTGGAACTGACCGAGGATGTGGCACCCACACAGCCGGAGAAGCGGAAATTATTTGCCAAACATAAAAAGGCGCAAGCCACAGATATTGCCGCACAGCTGGCAGAGACTCCGGAAGCGGAAGCGCAGCCCGAAGAAGAGAAAGAAAATACTGTAACTACAAAGGAGGCGGAATAATATGCTGGCCATTTATAAGAGAGAATTGAAATCCTATTTCCGTTCCTTTATTGGATTTTTGTTTATTGCAGTCACCCTGTTTTTCCTGGGACTGTATTTCAGCGTTTATAACCTGATGAACGGATACCCCTATTTTGCCTATGTGGTATCCAGCGTTACCTTTTTATTTATGTTGACCGTGCCGATTCTGACCATGCGTATTCTGGCGGAGGAAAAGCGGAGCAAGACGGATCAGCTGATCCTGACGGCACCGGTATCCGTAGGCGGCATCGTCCTGGGAAAATTCCTGGCGCTGTTGACCATATTTGCTATTCCCGTAGCGATCATTTGCTTTTATCCGCTGATCATGGCGCAGTACGGCAGTGTTCCCATGGGAGAAGCTTATTTGTCGATTCTGGCATATTTCCTCTTTGGAATGACCGCTATTGCCATCGGCCTGTTCCTGTCCTCCCTGACGGAGAGCCAGGTCATCGCGGCAGTACTTACTTTTGTGGTATTGTTC
The DNA here is from genome assembly GCA_050873925.1 of Acetatifactor sp. Taxonomy (GTDB): domain Bacteria; phylum Bacillota; class Clostridia; order Lachnospirales; family Lachnospiraceae; genus Acetatifactor. The sequence continues at coordinate 1,847 of JBNMJR010000050.1, read as the reverse complement.
CTGGGATATATGATGGATTCCATCTGCAGTATTATCTCCAGCACAGGCAATCTGCTGACGAAGCTGCTGCGCTGCTTTGATCTGTATACACCGTTTTCCAACCTGTTAGACGGTACGCTGGATGTATCTTCTATTGTATATTATGCATCCGTTACGGCGCTGGTTCTGTTCCTGACGGTACAGTCCATTCAGAAACGTCGTTACAGCATGTCTGTGAAGAACTTAAGTTTCAGTGCTTACAGCACCGGCATGATCGCTGTCGCTGTGGCATTGGTAGTGGTTGTGAATATCATTATGGGTGAAATGCCTTCCAGCTGGACGGCCATTGACATGACCAGCCAGAAGCTGTATTCCCTGACGGACCAGACCCTCGAATATGTGAAAAATATGCAGGATGACGTGACCATTTATGTGCTGGTAAATCAGGACAATCAGGATACCACACTGGGCCAGACCCTGCAGCGGTATGATGACCTGTCCGACCACATCACCGTGGAATATGTGGATCCGACGGTCAACCCTATGTTCTACACCCAGTACACTACCGGTAACATCAGCACCAACAGCCTGATCGTGGTCAGTGACAAGCGCAGCAAAGTCATTGATTATAGCGACGTCTACGAGTCTTCTTATGATTTTGATTATTCGACCTACAGTTATAATACCACGACCACCGGTTACGATGGCGAGGGACAGATCACCAGTGCGCTGGACTATGTGTTAAATGACGATATGCCCAAGGTATACATGACCACAGGACATAATGAGCTGACTTTAAGCAGTAGCTTTACTTCCGCACTGAACAAGGAAAATGTGGATTATGAGACTGTGAATCTGATGGATCTGGATGCTATCCCCGAGGATGCCGCCTGCCTGTTCATCAACGGCGCCACCAGTGATTTCTCTTCCGATGATAAAGACAAGGTGATCAATTATCTGGACAACGGCGGAAAAGTCATTCTGGTGACCGGCTATACCGACGAGGAGACACCGAATATCGATGCCATCCTAAGCTATATGAATCTGAGCGTTGCCAAAGGTCTGGTGGTGGAAAACGATTCCAACGGCTACTATAGAAGCCCTTATTATATCCTGCCGACCCAGAGTTCTGACAGCTATACTTCCGGTACTTACGGAAAATACCTGTTCCTGCCGTACTCTCAGGGAATCATCGTTCCGGAAGAAGAGAGCAGTGACGAGACAGCTGTCGGCGATATTACTTATGATGTGTTCTTAAGCACTTCCGACAGCTCTTTTGCAAAACAGGATGTCGGCAATGCACAGGACTTTTCTCAGGGTGAAAATGATGTAAGCGGACCTTTTGCATTGGGCGTAGAAGCTGTAAAGACACTGGAGGACGGAGATGCCACACTGATCGTGTATGGCTGTGAGCAGATGTTTACCGACGATGCCGATGATGTAGTCAGCGGTGCGAACCGGACCCTGTTTACCAATACTTTCAGTGGAATGGCAGATCATGAAACCTCGGTATCCATTCCGGTAAAGAGTTATGAAGTCTCCACTCTGGTGATCAATTCCGCACAGATCCTGCTGTTGGGACTGTTGGTTACCGTGATCCTGCCTATTGGCTGCATGATCGCCGGATTTGTGATCTGGTTCCGCAGACGGAAGAAGTAATTGTGAAAGGCGTGAGTTATCGATATGAAAAAGAAACAAAGACAGATAATCGGAATGCTGCTGGCACTGGTAGTGCTGGCGGCCTTCTTAGGCATCCGACAGTATAATAAAAATGCGGCATCCACCACTTCCGCCACCGAAGATACACAGGAGACGGTATTGGATGTGAACTCCGATGATATTACCAGCTTTAGTTATGTATATGAGGG
>JBNMJR010000049.1:0-12633 GCA_050873925.1 Acetatifactor sp. | reverse complement strand
GCAGCGGGCCATGATCGCGGCAGCCATCATCTCCCGGCCCAAGCTGCTGCTGGCAGATGAACCCACCACGGCGCTGGATGTGACCATTCAGGCCCATGCAGCACAAAAGACACCGATCACACCCCAGATCAGGAAAAAGTAACTGCCGAAGGCAACAAAAAGACCGATCCCCACACAGTACAGCAGGCACAACACCGCCAGAACATATAATGCTCTTGCTCCGTAATGTTTCTCTCCCACACCTCTGCCTCTGGGATCCAGATAGATCACTTTTTTACTTTTTTCCCTCGGAATCAAGCGGTCCCTTTTCATACTGCCTCCATTCTTTCCCTACGGTATATTGTAGCATATCTCCCGTGGCAGGCTCAATACCACATATTTTAGGGTTTTCTTAATTTTTTCGAAAGTTTTCTTTGCTGGACACCGATTGACTTGTCACCCGTCTGACACTATGATGTAATTAACAGACTACTTCAGAAAAAGAAATGGACGGAAACCTTATGTATACCATATTATCCAAAAAAGATTTTTCCAGATATCTGCCCTTTATCCTGCTGCTGATGACCATTTTCCGTGTCCTCGCCGGACTGCGGATCCCGTATATGATCCTGGCCGACCAGCGCTATGATGACCGGATGCTGTTTGAGAATGCCTACGACCTGTTGAGCGGTGTGTGGCTGGGCAGTTATGACGCTTATACTCTGGCCAAGGGAATCGGCTATCCTCTGTTTCTGGTACTGGCGAAAAAGCTGTGTCTTCCCTACCCCGTATTGCTGGCGCTGTTGCAGGCGGCCGGTGCCTGGCTGTTTGTCCGCGCAGTATCTGCCAGATGGCAGAACCCTTACGGGCAGGCACTTCTTTATCTGCTCCTGCTGTTTTCTCCCATCAGTCTCACGCTGTTGGTAACACAGCGGCTGTACCGCATGGCGATCGTTCCGGGAATGGTTCTGGTGGTATTTTCCGGCATGATCGGACTGACTCTGCGCAAAGAGTTCCCCTTGAAAACACAGCTGCCCTGGGCACTCCTGACCGGGTTGGCTCTTGCCTTTTTCTGGCAGATCCGGGAGGATTCCGTCTGGATCCTGCCGTTCATCGCCGTTATGACGGTATGGAATGTGGGTTATGTAATTCTGGTCCTACATAAGAAATTAAACACAAAAGCGCTCCTGCTGCACTGTCTGACCATGTTATTGCCGATCCTTCTACTGTTTGGTGCCAACACAGGTGTCTCCGCCGTCAACCGGATCCACTACGGTGTTTTCCTGACCAACGACCGCACGGAGGGAAATTTTGCAGAACTGATGTCCCTGTTGTATCATCTGGATAGCAATACGGGAACCAGCCCCGACATCTGGATTTCCCGGGATACTATTGCCCGGGCAGAAGCGGTCAGTCCCACTCTGCAACAGATTCAGCCACTGTTGGACAGTTATACCGAAGACTGGGCCACAAGAGACGGTGAAATCCCCGGTGATCACTTCAGCTGGGTGTTGCGGGATGCGGTACAGGATTCCGGATATTCCCCGGATGCCGTCAGTGCGCAGACCTTTTACGGCAATGTACTCTCCGAACTACAGGCAGCCGTAGCCAGCGGCGAACTGGTCGAAAAAACAGACAATGCCCTCTATTTTTCCTCCCAGTCCCGTGGGGTACTGCCGGAAGAGATTCCCGGTATTTTGTCCGATACTTTGCAGAATATCCGGGAAATTGCAGGGTACAGCGATTGTGCTTTAAGCAGTTCCACCAAAAGCACAGGCCGTCTGTCGGATATCCGTCGTATGGAAGCCTTTGCTTCCTGTCTTGCGGTGTATCCTACACTGTCACAGTTTCAGGCTGCCGATTATGATTCCATTGCTGATGAGAGCTTATATGATTTCAATGAGATCTACAGTTCCGGCATGGTATCTCTTCTGAACAAGAGCAACGCTGTCTATCAGTTGTTGGGACGGCCCCTTTTCCTGCTGGCACTGCTTTGTCTCTTTGTGCTGACAGTCCGCGTGATCCGCGGAATCTTCCACGGGGATACGACCGATCTGGAGCTGTGGATCCTGACCTGCGGGCTTCTGCTCAGCGCTGTTCTGCTGCGTTTTGGCTGTGGCCTCTTTACCGCATGGTTTTCAGAAGACATGCAGAAGTTCATCAACAGCTTTTATTCCTGTGGTGTCTACATTCTGCTGCAGATGTTCAAATATCTGGCGGTTTTTACTGCTGCCGCCGGTCTGCAACCGGTACGGAAACAATATTTTCATAATTCTCATAAAGAAAAGGAGGAATAACTTATGGAAAATTTGAACGAACAGATTCAGGAATTGCAAAAGATCATTGATACCTACGACAATATCGTATTTTTCGGTGGCGCCGGTGTCTCCACCGAGAGCGGAATCCCGGATTTCCGCAGTGTGGACGGACTGTACCACCAGCAGTACGATTACCCGCCGGAGACGATTCTCAGTCACACCTTTTACCGTTCCCATCCGGAAGAATTCTTCCGCTTTTACCGGAATAAAATGCTCTTCCCAAAGGCGCAGCCCAATGCCGCCCATAAGAAGCTGGCAGAACTGGAAGCTGCCGGAAAGGTCCGGGCTGTGATCACCCAGAACATCGATGGCCTGCACCAGGCTGCCGGAAGCAGGACCGTACTGGAGCTCCATGGCTCCGTACTCCGCAATTACTGTGAGAAATGCCATCAGTTCTATGGAATCGATACAATTTTGAACAGCACCGGCATTCCCCGCTGTGAAAAGTGCGGCGGCACCATCAAGCCGGATGTGGTCCTGTACGAAGAAGGACTGGATGAGAAGACGTTAAATGCCGCCGTCAGATACATCCACGAAGCAGATGTTCTGATCATCGGCGGCACTTCTCTGGCTGTCTATCCCGCAGCCGGATTAATTGATTATTTTCAGGGAGACAAGCTGGTGGTCATCAACAAGAGTGCGACCCCCAGAGATAACAATGCGGACCTCCTGGTTCAGGGACCGATCGGGGAAGTATTTCATTCGATCCAGAACCCGTAGGAGATGTCCTGCTCTCCGCTGATATGATAAGGGGATTCCACATCAGCTCCCCAGCTGTCGATTCCTCCGACGCCTCTGACAGCTCCCAGAACGGACAACACCGTCCTGCGGGCGGGAGGCAGTTCTTCCTGATGCAGGGCATTTTCCAGTTCCTGTGCCGTGTAAGGCAGACAGGAAAAGGCAAAGTTCTTTCCTTCTTCCGCAACAAATCTTAATTTACTTTCTGTTTTTGCATGATCTGTATTGTCCAAAGAAGTTTTTCTTGTGATCTCCACCCATTTTGTCTGCATATGCACACCGCAATCCTGTGGTACCAGATAAGGCGTCACGGGAAGCCCCTGTACCTGCCAGGTTCCGGAGATCCCTCCGGCCATACGATCCGGATAAGTCTCTCCGGACAGCCCCTCGTAGGTATAGCCTTCCGCGGCTGTGGGCATTAAAAATCTTAAGCCGAAAACCGGAAGCTCCGGCAGCCCCTGTTTTCCGGAATAATCCACCTGTACATGGATCCGTCCGTCCGCTTCCACCAGATAGCTTACCGTAATTTCTGTGGCCGGTACGGTGGGTGTCTCGTAGGTATAGGTGATCTCGAACCGGTCACAGGTCTCGTCACCGCTGTATTTATTGTTCTCCGGTGCCGGAGGCATGGAAATCTCCTGTTCATCCATCCGGGCCGTTACTTTCGTGCAGCGCACGAAGCGATCCGCTGCGGACCATACAGCACTGCGGAAAGCGAAGCCGTTACCTCTGTCGTTGTCCGTGGTTGCCCGCCAGAAAGCCGGTCTGGGAGCGCGATACAGCCACTCTTTTCCATCCTTATATAAAGATTCCATGCCGCCCATCCCTACGGAGAAAATGTAGGCAAAATCCTGTCCCTGTATTCCGATGGTCACATCACCGATTACAATTCTGAGTGCCATAATAGTATCTCACCTCCTGCATTGCCGGTTTTTCGCTGCGATTTGCGAAAAGGATTCCGTTGCCGGAAAATTCATAATCGCTGGGACGGTCGTCAAAGTCTCCGCCATAGCGCAGAGCTCTTCGTCCCGTGGCTTCATCCTCCACCCACAGCGCCTGATCGATATAATCCCAGATAAATCCGCCCTGATACATTTCGAAGCGGTCCAACAACTCCATATAGGATTTCATGCCGCCCAGAGAGTTCCCCATGTCATGCATATATTCACATAACAGATAGGGTTTCTTCGGATCATGCTCCAGATAATCTATGATTTCCTGCGGGTACGCATACATGCGACTCTCCACATCCGAGATCTGATCCTCGTAAGCTCTATTGTGGAAGACACCTTCGTAATGTACCAGCCGCTGATCATCCTTTTCCTTGAAAAACTGCTGCATGGCAGCGATATCGTCTCCGGCATAGGATTCGTTTCCCAGAGACCAGAACAGGATCGAAGGATGATTCTTAAAGCATTCAAAGTTGGTTCTGGCGCGATCCACCACTGCTTCCCGCCACTCCGGCAGCGATCCGGGCACATTCCAGGAGGGTTCCACCGCCCCCATCTTCTGCCAGGAACCGTGACTTTCCAGATTGGTCTCCGCCATCATGTAAATACCGGCCTCATCGCATAATGTGTACCATTCCATGCGGTCCGGATAATGGCAGGTACGGACGGCATTGATATGGTTGCGTTTGAAGCACTCGATATCCCATTTCATGTCTTCCACGGAAATACACCGCCCGGAAGCCGCATTCCATTCATGGCGGTTCACACCGCAGATCACCAGGCGCCGGCCGTTCAGTTTCATCACTTTATCCGTAGGATCCAGAACAAAATCCCGGAAACCGATCTTATAAGGCACCACTTCCGTCACTTCACCCTCACTGTCTGTCAGAGTGATCTCCAGCTGATACAGATAAGGGTTCTCATGGCTCCAGGGCGTTACTTTCTCTGCCATTTCTTCCTTAAAGTGCAGTGTCTGCTCCTCCTGGGGTTGTATAATTTTCGTTCGCGTAAGCAACGTTTTTCCCGCAGGATCCGACAGGCGGATCTGCATTTTGCCGGGGCGCTGGCTTGCATCTGCGGCGGATACCTTTACCGTCAGATCCAGCGTACCGGTTGCATCCTGTACCGTGTAATAAGGCTTTGCCCAGAGATCTTCCACATGCCAGTCGGGCTTTGCATAAAGTTTTACACTGCGGAAGATTCCAAAAAAGCGGAAGAAATCCTGATCTTCCAGAAATGCCGCCGTGCTACGCTTGTGCACTTCCACTGCCAGCAGATTGTCTTTTTCCTTAATATAAGGGGTCAGATCAAATTCCGAAGGGGTAAAACTGTCTTCCGCATATCCCACAAAATGTCCGTTCAGCCAGACATACATTGCCTGCTCCACACCTTCAAAGCAGATAATGACTCTCTTCCCCCGCAGACCTTCTGCCAGATGAAAACGCTTCCGGTAAGAGCCTACGGGATTGTACTCTGCCTCGCTGAAAGCGCCTTCTGCCAATCCTTTCCCCAGTGTGTAAGCCGGGCGGCGGTAGATTTTGCCCTCCCAGGGATACATGGTATTGATATAATGAATTTTGTCGTAACCGGACAGTTCGATATGACCCGGTACACGGATCGTTCCGAACTCCGTATCTCCGGCATTGTCCCGGTAGAAATCCACCGGACGGCTTGCGGCATTCACAGAATAGGCGAACTCCCAGCTTCCGTCCAGGGACTGCACCAGAGAACTTTTGCCCTCTGCCGCTTCCTCTGCATCCCCATAAATGGGATGGTCACTGTGGGCAGGCAGCTGACCGACCCGGAATACCTGCGGATCATCCAGCCAATGGATATCTGCTTCCATGTTTTCTCCTCCTGATTTCTTCTTGTTTTCTTTCTTCTGTTATTCCTTGACAGCGCCGGCTGCGATTCCTGCCAGAATGTATTTCTGGAAGAAAATGTAAGTCAGTACTGTGGGGATCATGACTACGATAATACCTGCTGCCAGTGTCTGCCAGGATCCCTGCTGTGCATTCGCATAGTCCATCAGGAATGTGGTGATGGTACGCAGCTTGTTCTTCGGCATGTACAGATAAGGGATGTACATGTCGTTGATGATATTGATGGCCTTGACAATACATACGGTAGCCGTGGCCGGTGCCAGCAGCGGGAAAATGATCTTGTAGAACAGCTGGAAATAGGAACAGCCGTCCAACAGCGCCGCCTCATCCAGAGATACGGACAATCCGGAAATAAACTGTCTGTAAATGTACAGCTGCATCAGGTCGGATGCAATGTAGATCACGATAGGTGCTCCCAGCGTATTGTACAGATGGAAACCGTTGATGATACGGAATCTGGAAATCTCTGTTACAAAGGAAGGGATCAGCATTCCCAGGAAAAACAGTCCCACGACGAACTTTTTGCCGCGGAATTCAAATCGTTCGATGATAAATGCGGTAATGGTTCCCAGCATAACATTAAATACCAGGGAAACCGCCAATATTATTATAGTATTTTTAAAGCCGATCAGTAAATATTTATTGGTAAATACTTTTTTATAATTTTCAAAAGTCAGGTCACTTCCCGTAGGGGGCAGCAACGGGGAAGACAATGTCATGGCGCCCTTGGACTTTAAGGAAGCGAACAATGTCAGAAGGATCGGTGCCAGCACAATGATGACCATACCGATACATATTATCTGTTTGATTACCTGTTGAATTACTCTCTTTGCCATATGTTTAGCATCCTTTCTGTTTATTTGTCTCTCAGAACCAGACCATGAATAATCTTGTTCTGGATCACATAGATGATCACGATCATCAGCATGATCGCCACTGCCATGGTCGCCGCCAGTCCGAAGTTCGAGAAGGTGAACGCCGTCTTAATGGTGTACAGGGTGAAGGTGGAAGAAGCATAGCCGGGACCACCTGCTGTCATAACGAAAGGAATGTCGAATACCTGCAATGCTCCGCGGATATTATCAAACAGTACGAAATCCACCATCAGCATGATTGCAGGAACCTGTATGTATTTAAAAATCTGTCCGGTACTTGCGCCGTCGATCTTGGCTGCTTCCAGAATGTCCGTAGGGATGGACTGCAGGGCTGCCATGAACAGGATCACATGATATCCGCTGAATCTCCAGACAGATACAGATGCCAATACGAAGTTTACGATTTTCTCATCGGATAGCCAGTTACGGATCAGACTTTCCAGATGCATGGCAGTCAGAATTCCGTTGAAGGCACCGTTGATCGGGGAAAAGAAATAGGAAAAGGCGTAGGAAATGGCAACGCCGTTAATAATATAAGGTAAAAATACCATGGTCTTGTAGAACTTTGCCGCCCGCAGCTTACTGGTCAACAGCACCGCAAAAGCAAGTTCCACCAGGATCATAAATAAGTGGATCACAAAATATACGGCATTGTTCCGTAAGGACAGCCAGAGGTCCTTATTATGGAACATGGAAATATAGTTCTGGAAGTTGATAAAATGATAATCTGCTGAAAATCCGTCCCAGTCCGTGAAACTCATGCGGAACAGGTCAATCGCCGGGAACACCACAAATGCGATCAGCAAAGTAACCGGTATCAGCAAGGATATGAAGATAAACTGTCTGCGTTTCTTGTTTAATTTATTCATGGATATCCCTCTCTTTATGATTTTCGGGAGCCGCTTCGCAGCTCCCGATCTGTCTCATGTCTTATGTAAATCTGATAAATCCTGATTTTACTGGATGCCCAGTTTTGCTCTTGCATCTTTCCATTTCTGGTTCAGTTCGTTCATCTTGCTGTCCAGATCAAAGTTGCCGGTGAGCATTTCCGCACCGAGCTTCTTGTAATCGAAGGTAGTCTCGTTCTGGATGGCTGTGAAATCATCTCCACCACCGTCATAGGTAATGATCTGCTTATCCGGGCAGAGATCGTCTGCTTCTGCAAGGATAGGATCCTTCTCTTTCGGGAAGTTCGTCATGGAAGAAGAGGAAGAGATGTAAGCAAGGTACTCAGGATACCAGTCTTCGGAGTAGAACCACTCTACGAATGCTCTGGCAGCTTCCGGATTCTTGGAATGTGTGGTCACACCCATGAAGGAGTCACCCTGTACGATAACGTTATAAGGATCGGAAGTAGTATTTCTGGTAGGCAGATAGAAGGTACCCAGTTCGGAAGTATCTTCTGCCTGGCTCTGGATGTTCTGTAATCCCCAGTCACCCAGTGCAATGATGGCTGCCTGCTTGGAAGAGAACAGTGCGGTTGCCTGGTCGGAACCCATACCCAGAGGGTCCTTGCCCATAACGCCGGAGGTGAACAGCTCATATGCCTTGGTGTATGCTTTGTAAATATCGGTTCCTTCTGCGAAAGGCTCATCCTGGGTAGCCATAGTGTTCCAGTTCTGACCGTTACCGGATTCCAATGCGGGCATGAACTCCATGTAAGGATAATCCGGCCACTCATCCTTGAATCCGCAGGCAATTGCCATGAAATCCGCATTGTCTTTTCCATAATAATCCTGCAGTTTCAGTGCTGCATCTTCCAGTTCGCCCCAGGTGGTAGGCACTTCTACGCCGGCCTCCTTGAACATATCTTTCCAATAATATACATATTCATAACCACAGGTCATGGGAATACCGAGGATCTTGCCGTCTACCGCATATCCTGCTGCCAGTTCGTTGTTCATGGCTGCCTCTGTATCGGACAGATCTACCAGATACTCTTTGAATCTGGATAAGGTGAACGGCTTGTTGAACATAACATCCGGCAGCTGATTTGCGGATGCTCTCATCTTCATGGCGTTCCAGTACTCGGAGTCATCTTTGATCTTCTCTATCTCAATATCGATGTCTGGATACTTCTCCTGGAACTTTCCTACCATATCATTGGCTTCAATGAAATCGTTCAGGTTGTTGTCCCAGATGGTAAAGGTAATGGTTCCGCTTAAGTCTTCATTAGAAGCTGCTGCGGTTCCTTCTGTTTTGCTGTCTGTTGTTGCACCATTATTAGTAGTGCTGCTTTCTGCTGCGCTGCCGCATCCGGTAAGTAACCCCATGCCCATAACGCATGCAAGCACTGCTGCTATAACCCTCTTTTTCATACGTTTTCTTCCTCCTTGTGGAAAAATGTTTGTTTGCTGTTTACGAGCCTAAGTACAGCAACCGTGCAAATTTTGCACCATTTCATATCTTCCGTTTTCTTGATAAATGGTACTAAGTACGATTTGCCTGTTTTTGATCTATCGTTGGAATTCTTGAGAAAACGTAAGAAAACGCAGGATTTTTTCCTGCGTTTTGTATTGTAGTGCCCTATGTTCTTTATTGTTCGCCCTGTTTTCGATACTGTGCCGGAGTGCATCCGGTCTCTTTTTTGAACATCCTCGTAAAGTGTTCCGCGTTCCGGTAACCCACCATTTCTCCAATCTCATAGCTTTTAAAAGTGGTCGTCCGAAGCAATTCTCTGGCTTTCTGGATCCGCAGCTGGGTGAGATAGTTGGAAAAGGTCTCCCCGGTCTCTTTGGTAAAGCGGTTGGTGAAATATTTTTCACTCAGTCCCACATGTTCGGCTACTTTGGCAAGTGTCAGCTCCGCGTCGTCATAGTGATCTGCCAGATAACGCTTCGCCTTTACGATTACATTGGTCTCCATAGCATCGATCTTGCCTACGGAATAATCCATCACCCAGTTAATGTAATTGGTGATCCACATTTTCATGCTGCGGACATCTTCCAGACGCCCTACTTTTTCCTTATAATTATATCTCTGGCTGAAGATCTCCGATAAGGTAATGCCGTCCGTTCCGAAACGGGTCGCTATGGCCAGTATCACCCCGTAGATGTGCTCTTCCGCTTCCTGCCTGTCACCGGTGTTCAGTCTTTCAAACATCTTTTCCTTCTCTGCTGTAAAATTCTTCGTATCCGCGCTGTACAGCGTATCCGCCAATCTGCCGTATTCCCCGGCCAGCTTCCGAAGTATCTCCGCCTCTGTCCGACGCTCTTCCAGATCCACAATAGCGTTTTCTCCATACAGATAGCGCAGTCCTGCATGTTCTCGAAGATAAGTGACCCCTGTGTCAAATTCTTCCATAGAGACACATTTTCCGCCGATACAGCATTCCATTTCCGCATTGTATTCCGTCTTCACATAGCTCTGCAATTCCTTCAGCATGCTGGAAATACGTTGCCGGTCCTCATTTTCCGTGATGCGGTAGTACAGGAACGCTTTCGTCAGTCCCTCCGGACAGGCCACACAGTGCAGCGTATATCTGGGATTGCGTTCGAATCCCGCCAACAGCTGTCCCATCAGCTCCGGATCCGCTTTTACACCGGTGGGCCATTCCAGATACAGCCCCACCAGTACATAGGGATCTGCGAAAAACTCCGCATGTTCCTCCGCCACCTGTTCCGGTGACAGCTCCCCCCGGATCATCGCCGTAAAGTATTCTCCGGTGGAACGCTCCGTCCTGCGGACCTGCTCCTCATAATCTGCGATCAGAGACCGCAGGCTTCTTGCCATGGCATTGAAATGATGGATCACGCCGCGGATCTCCGCCTGTCCCTGGGGCGTGATGTGAATATCCATTTTACCGTCCTCGATCTGTTTCAGACCATCGCTCAGTTCCGCTATTGGATTCACGATCTGACGGATGAAATATCCGGCAAAATAACCCGCCAGTGCAAAGATCAGCGCCGCCACCAGCAGAATGATCTCAGCAATCTTAAGGAAATCCTGCATCAGTTCCGAAGTCTTGATATGACTCTCGATATACCAGGTGGCATTTTCCAGTTCCAGTGGAGTACGCACACAGGTATAGCCGAAGGTGTTCTCCGGTTCTGCCTCATCCGTCTGAAAAATGGGAGTTCCATTCTCATCCACGATCTGCATGACCCCCAGTTTGTTATTCTTCCTATTATAATTGCGATTGTAATTGCGAATGGAATTCCCGGCATCGGTGGTCTGGTACAGTACTACCATCTCGACGCTCTGGGATCTGTCGATCATCACATTGGGAGACAGGGCATAGATCAATACCAGCTGATCTTTACCTCCGCCCAGATACAGGTCACTGGCCCCGGTGGTCTGATAGGAGCCTATTTTTACAGAATTGGGTTCCAGCAGTGCATCCTGATACCACCGGCACTGCCGGATCTCACTGACGGTGCGCTTAATATCACTTTTCAGGAAAATAGCATTCCCGCTTTTCATATAGAAACCGATGGACACTACATCCTTCACCGGCTCTATGACCAGATTTCCCGCCTGATCCAGTCTTTTCTGGGCATCGTAGCGGGCATTGGTATCGGCCGTGTCCATCTGTACCACGTACTGAATGACCATATTGTCATTCACGTTCGTCAACTGGGACAGACGCATGGACATGAATTCCACATCCGCCTGGATCTCTCCCGCCACGCCCTGCTGCACGCCGCGGATATTCTCGATAGCCTGATCCCGATACTGTTTTCCCAATAGTACCAGCGATAATACCAGTACCAGCAATAACGGAATCATGATCATTCCGGTGAAAATACGATAATATGCTTTCTTCAAAGGAAGTTTGTCATATAATTTCATCTATCCCCCGCTCCTCCTCGCTTCTCTCAGTTTACAGCCCTGTTCTGCCTTTGTCAAACGCAACCGCCAATGCTGTTTCTTCTATATTAAATGCCACGCAAAATTTAATATTTTAGTACACTGCATTGAAAAACTATGGCGTCATGTCCGCAAATGTGATAATGTATAAGAGTATTTTACATTTATCCACGAATGATAGGAGATTGCATTCATGTTATCCACGATTGAAGCAGTAAACAACGTTGTCAACAATTTCATCTGGGGTGTTCCCGCCATGATCTGTATCATCGGCGTCGGCCTGTATTTAAGCATCCGTACCCGTTTCCTCCAGATCCGCAAGTTCCCTTACGCCATGAAAGTGACCATCGGGCGTATGATGAAGAAAAAGGAAGCCTCTGACGGTGCCCTGACACCTTTTCAGGCGGTATGTACCGCTCTCGCCGCTACGGTCGGAACCGGTAATGTAGCCGGTGTGGCCGGCGCCATCGCCATCGGTGGTCCCGGTGCAGTATTCTGGATGTGGATATCCGCAATCTTGGGCATGTGCACCAAATTCGCCGAGGTAACACTGGCGGTCCACTTCCGCGAGACCAACTCCCAGGGAGATCTGGTGGGCGGCCCCATGTATTATATTAAGAACGGACTGGATAAAAAGTGGCACTTCCTGGCATATTTCTTCGCTGCCTTTGGTGTGCTGGCTGTATTCGGTACCGGTAATGCCACACAGGTCAATACCATTACCACTGCCATTGATTCTGCTTTGAATAATTTTAATGTACTGCCCGCAGATGCCGTGAATCTTGTGAACCTGATCATCGGTATCGCTCTGGCGATCATTATCGCTCTGATTCTGATCGGTGGCATCAAGCGGATCGGTAATGTTACCTCCAAGCTGGTTCCTTTCATGGCAATCATGTATATTGTACTGGCACTTGGTGTTATCATTTTCCATATCAAGTCGGTTCCCGCTGTATTTGCTTCTATTATAGAAGGTGCTTTCAATCCGGCTTCCGTGACCGGCGGTGTGGTGGGAAGCTTCTTTATGAGTATGAAAAAAGGCGTATCCCGCGGCATTTTCTCCAACGAAGCGGGCTTAGGT
>JBNMJR010000048.1:0-12678 GCA_050873925.1 Acetatifactor sp. | reverse complement strand
GTCTTAAGCAGCGACGTGTCGTAATCCGTCAAAGTCTGGCGCATGATCTTCGCCCAGGTGGCAAAGGGAAATTTATTATATTGAATATTATTGGCCGTCAGATCCGCCAGATATTCTTCCTCCCGGAAGCGGGTCACGAAGGAAGCATAGGCCGGGGCGGATGCACTCTTCACTTCCAGCCGGTTGACAAAATATCCTCTCTTCTCCTCCGACCGGATATAACCTTCCAGCAACAACTGCTCGTAAGTATTCTCCACGGTCTTGACACTGACCTGCAAGTGTTCGGCAAAAGCCCGCTTCGAAGGCAGCTTCTCCCCCGCCGCCAGACGACCGCTCAAAATATCCGCTTTCATTGCTTCATATAAATATTCATACATGGTTTTTCTGCCACGGGCAGTCAGGTCATAGGTCAGCATCTGGTATCCTCATTTTTTCTTGTTTTGGTTATTTAAAAGATGTCAGATTTTATTATAATGAACTCATAAACAAAACACAAGACCGAATACAAACAAGGGAGGATTAATATGGGCGTATATGCAATCACCGGCGCATCCAGCGGAATCGGCGCCAAGACAAAAGAACTGTTACTTGAAAAAGGACATGAAGTCATCAATATCGATCTGAAAGACGGCGATATCTGTGTAAACCTGGCCACTCCGGAAGGAAGACAGGCCGCTGTAGACAAGCTGCACGAGCTGCATCCCGAAGGTCTGGACGGCATGATCTGTAATGCCGGTGTCTCCGGTGCCTGCGGCAATCTGGAACTGATCATTTCCCTGAACTATTTCGGGACCGTAGCCATTGCAAAGGGTGTCTATGATCTCCTTCAGAAAAAGCATGGCAGCTGCGTAGTCACCGTATCCAACACCATTTCCCAGGGTGCGGGACGTAAGGATATTGTAGATCTGTTGAACAACATCGGCGATGAGAAGAGAGTGTTAAGCCTGGTATCTTCCATGGATTCCACCAACCTCTCCGTAGGCAACAGCCTCTATGTATCCACCAAATATGCTCTGGCCAGATGGGTCCGCAGAGTCTCCGCCACCTGGGCTGCCAACGGTGTCCGCATCAATGCGGTAGCCCCCGGCAACGTACATACCGCCATGACCGCTACCATGAGCACTACCGCGAAAATGGCACTGAATGCCCTCCCCATTCCCACCAAGTACGGTCAGGAATGTCTGATGGCACCGGAAGAGATTGCTGAGGTGATGGTATTCCTGGCATCCGATTCCGCCAGAGGTGTCAACGGCAACATCATGTTCGTTGACGGCGGTACCGACGCACTGTTAAATTCTGAAAAGGTATATTAAGGAGGAACACGCTATGAGACCCATTGAAAAATATGTAGAAGCTATGGAAAATAAAGATTTTGCCGGACTTGCAGAGCTGTTCACTCCTGACGGCATTCTGTGTGACTATTGTACCACCTCCGCTTCCCAGCAGGAGTATCATATCTACGGAAAAGAAGCCATCAACATGTTCTTCCGTAACAAATTCGGCTTCCGCCGCTACTCCATTCTGGATGCAGAGGTTGTTAACGAAGAGCAGGCCGAATTCATTGCCAACTTCGGAGGCTACAACATCATGGCTATTGCCACGGTTCGTGAGACCGACGAAAACGGTCTGATCCAGAGACTTACCGTAAGACCGAAATAAATTCGCCAATCCCTTATACTTTTCTCTTATAGAAAAAGAAGCTGTGCCTGCCGGTACAGCTTCTTTTGTATCCATGATCCGATATGTATTATTGTTCAGGCGCAGATCCTGAGATAACGTAATTCGTTACGGCATATAATATTTCCCCATTGTACTCCACTCTCGACCAGCCGGATCCCTCACTGTAACCGGTACGGTGCAGATTGGTTCCGTTTCTCACCTGCGTGCGTACGGTACTCTCTCCCTCACTGGTACTGGGTTCCGTCCGCAGATTGATCAGATCCTTGGGTGTAATGTAGTCATCGCAATCCGTAAACACGATTACTCTGCCGTCCTGGGTACTGACACGGTTGGGATACGTCGGCTTCTCCGGTGTCTTGTAGGTAAGATCCGTAGTCAGGTACGCTGACACGGCATAGACGGTCTGTCCGTTGTATTCCAGTCGGGACCAGCCGGTGGAATCGTTTCTGCCGGTACGGACCAGGGTCTCTCCGTTTTTCAGCTGCCCCACCACATTTCCCTCATCTCCGGTATAAGGTGTGCTGCGAAGATTGATCACATCTTTGGCGGTGACGGTCTCGTTCACATCTCCGAACGTCATGGAGTTTCCTTCGGCAAGAGCATCTCCCGTATTATTGATAACGGGAACTTCGGTTGCCACCGGTGCCTCTGTCGGCTGCGGCTGTGCTGTCGGTGCCTGTGTAGGTGTCGGCTGCGGTGCTTCTGTCACTGCTGCCGCAGGCTCTGAAGCCGTTGTCTCAGGAACCGGCGTCACTTCCGGTTCTGCCACCGTCGCTTCCAGTGCCGTTTCGATCTCCGGGGTTTCTGCAAATGCCGGCTCTGACGTCTGTGCTTCCGTCATCACGGCCGCCATCCCACCATTTTCCGTATTTCTGTCATGATGGCTCAGCTTCCACAGCGGAATACAGATCAGGACCGCCAGGATCATCATGCCAGCAAAAGCCGGGATCATCCAGGGTTTGAAACGGAAAACGATTCCTTCATCCTCTTCAAAGTCATCCTGCCATTCCATCTGCTCAGGTTCTGTCTCTCTGTCTGCGAGTTCTTCATAATCAAAACTATATTCTTCCGGTTCCCTCTCCCGGTCTCTACTGTCTTTTTTCTCCATGGTGCCCCCTCCTTCCGTCTTCTTTAAGCTGATTATATACTCCCCTTTTTTACAAAACAAGTCTCTTTTCCTGTCTTTGCAGGTATGCTATACTGACTGTAGTATTACAAAAATCTCTCGGGAGTTATGTCTTCTATGAAAAATACATTTGCGAAATATAAACCCTATATTTTCCTTACGATCCTGCTGGTCAGCCTGATCCCTCTGGTCTGGCTGGGGCGCTACAATTATCCCACCGGGGATGATTATTATTACGGTACGGAAGCCCATCTGGTCTGGCAGCAGACTGGCAGCATTCCACAGACCATCTCCGCCGCCTGTGACGGTGTGGCCAAAAGCTATCAGATCTGGCAGGGGACCTATTCAGCGCTTTTTCTGATGTATCTTGCGCCCAACGCCTTCTCCGATACCGCCTATCATCTGGTGACCTTCGTGATCCTTCTTTTACTATGTGGCGGCATTTTCTATCTGCTGCGGCCGTTGGTCTTCCGTTTTCTGCCGGGAACGAACGGGGATTGGATCACGATTTCCTCTGTTTTAAGTTTCCTTTGTGTCCAGACGGTGGTCTTTCAGAGCGACAGCTTTTACTGGTACAACGGCTCCATGTATTACACCGGTTTCTTTGCCGTGACCCTGTTTTTCCTGGGGACACTGCTACGTTACCTTCACAACGGGAAAAAGCTACTGCTGCTTCCACTGCTCCTGTTCGCAGTCTTTTTGGGAGGCGGTAATTACGTGTCCCTTCTTCCCTGCATGCTGCTTGTGGTAACTGTAACTTTTCTGCTGATATTACAGAAGAATAAAAAGTCTTATGTCTGCGGAATCACCTCTGTGGTTCTCCTGCTGTCCTTCGCCGTCAGCGCCATGGCTCCCGGTAATCACGTGCGGCAGGACGGCATGTGGAAGCTTCCCGCCTGGAAGGCCATTGCAAAATGCCTGTTGCAGGGTGTCCGCTATACCTTTGCCTGGACCGGACTGTGGTGGTTCCTTGCCGCCCTGCTTCTGCTACCGGTCTTCCTGCGCATTTTACAGAAGAAAAACGGGAAATTTTTCTCCCACCCTATCCTGTTTACCGGATATTCCTACGGACTGTTCTGCTCTATGTCCTGCCCTTTGTTCTATACCATGAACTCCACAGGGCCGGGACGGGCGGTAGCCATTGTCTATTATACGTTTCTGCTGATCAGCTTCGCCGTGTTCCTCTACTGGCTGGGCTTTGTAGTTCCGAAAATGCAGGCACGCCAGAATGCTCCGGAAAAAAAGACGGCCTCCGGCAGGTTGAACATTGCCCGTTATCCAGCCATGGTGATTCTGTTGCTTGGTATTCTTTTCACCGGACTGTGGCAGGAAACCTCCGCTGTAAAAGCAATTCAGGTTCTGACAAACGGAGAAGCTGCTGCCTATGCTGCAGAATACGAAGAACGCCTGCTTCTGTTAAACGACCCGGAGGTTACAGATGTGGTGCTGACACCCTTTACCCACCGGCCGGCTCTGATCTATACCGGTGATCTCCCCGGAGATCCTGAGGATCCCACCAGCAGGAAGACCGCTCAATACTTTGGGAAAAATTCCATATACGTAGATTATGGCAATTAATTCCAACAGCTGACAGTGACCGGCTGCCGGGTGCACATAAAAAGGACGCTTCCGGATCTCTCCGGGAACGTCCTTTTGTTATCTTCTACTATTCTTATTATTTATTGTCCCTCGTACTTCTCACTCTGCATACGGATCAGTTCCGCATCATCGAAGTAGTTGATACGCATGGCGCTCTTTACCTCAGACAGGGTCTGGGCTGCCACTTCACGGGCCTCGTCACTGCCCTTCTTCAGGATCTCATATACTGCGGGAATATCCTTCTCCAGTTCTTTTCTGCGGTTACGGATGGGCTCCAAGGTCTCCTGCATTACATTGTTCAGGAACTTCTTCACCTTCACATCACCCAGACCGCCTCTGGTATAATGAGCCTTCAGCTCGTCCAGATTTGCATAATCCGGCAGATATCTCTCGAAGTGCTCCGGCTGGCAGAACGCATCCAGATAAGTGAATACGGTGTTGCCCTCCAGATGTCCGGGATCGCTGACCAGCAGATGCTCGGGATCGGTGTACATGCTCATGATCTTGGTGCGTACATCGTCTGCGCTGTCTGCCAGATAAATGCAGTTACCCAGGGATTTACTCATTTTCGCCTTGCCGTCGATGCCGGGCAGTCGCTGACATGCTTCGTTCTCAGGCAACAGTGCCTTGGGCTCTACCAGTACCGGTGCATATACGGTATTGAATTTGTGTACGATCTCTCTGGTCTGCTCGATCATGGGCAGCTGGTCACCGCCTACGGGAACCGTAGTGGCCTTGAAAGCGGTAATATCGGAAGCCTGGCTGATGGGATAAGTGAAAAATCCCACAGGAATGCTGGCTTCGAAGTTACGCATCTGGATCTCGCTCTTTACGGTCGGGTTTCTCTGTAATCTGGCTACGGTTACCAGATCCATATAATAGAAGGTCAGTTCACACAGTTCGGAGATCTGAGACTGAATGAAGATCGTCGCCTTGCTGGGATCCAGTCCGCAGGACATATAGTCCAGAGCCACTTCGATAATGTTCTGACGTACCTTCTCGGGATTCTCGATATTGTCCGTCAGCGCCTGTGCGTCTGCGATCATGATAAAAGTCTTCTTATATTCACCGGAATTCTGTAACTCCACACGTCTTCTCAGGGAGCCTACATAATGTCCCACATGCAATCTTCCGGTGGGTCTGTCACCTGTCAAAATAATCTTGTCCATTTCGTCCTCTCAATCCGCCGCCAATGCAGCTATACATCATTGCTTCTATCATACCATCTTTTTGCATAGAAGCAAATGATTTTTATTCCATAGAAACCAGTTTATCCAGAATCTTATGCGCCACCTGCTCCTTGCTCATGAGTTCCAGACTCTCTTCGGAATTCTTTGTGATCAGTGTCACGATATTGGTGTCCGTGCCGAAGCCGGCCCCGGCGCTCCTTAAGCTGTTGGCACAGATCATATCACAGTGCTTGCTCTCCAGCTTCTTTCTGGAATTCTCCAGCACATTTTCCGTCTCCATGGAAAATCCACACAGAATCTGTCCCGGTCTCTTGTTTTCCCCAAGAGCCTTCAAAATATCTTTTGTACGCACCAGAGGAATCGACATATCTCCATCTTTTTTCTTGATCTTATTGTCTGCGGTCACTGCCGGGGTGTAGTCTGCCACGGCTGCTGCCTTGATAATCATATCATATTCCGGGGCTCTGGACAGAATCGCATCGTACATCTCCGCCGCAGTCTGTACCGGCACCACGTTTACGAACAGAGGCGGTTCCACATCCGTGTGGGCTGCCACCACCGTCACCTCCGCGCTGCGGTGCATTGCGGCTCTTGCCAGGGCATAGCCCATTTTTCCGCTGGAATGATTCGTGATAAAACGTACCGGGTCAATGGGTTCTCTGGTAGCTCCCGCGGAGATCAGCACCTTTTTGCCCGCCAGATCCTTCTCACAGGCGATCTCCTTCACCACGGCTTCGAACAGCACGGATTCCTCCGGCATTCTGCCGTCACCGATATCGCCGTTGGCCAGCATTCCCGTGGCCGGTGTGATGATCTCATAGCCGAAACGCTTTAATTTTTCGATGTTGTCCTGCACGATGGGATTATGATACATATTGTGGTTCATGGCAGGGGACACGATCTTCTTACAGGGACATGCCATGACTGTGGTAGTCAGCATATCATCTGCGATGCCATTCGCGATCTTGCCGATCACGTTGGCCGACGCCGGTGCCACCAGCACTACATCCGCCCTCTTTGCCAGTGCCACATGTTCCACGCTGTACTGGAAATTGCGGTCAAAGGTGTCCACCAGACATTTATGTCCCGTCAGACTTTCAAAAGTAATGGGGTTGATGAACTGCGTGGCATTCTGCGTCATCAGCACTTCCACATCACAGTGCTGTTTTAACAGCATTCGCGCCACATTCGCCATCTTATACGCAGCAATACTTCCCGAGATTGCCAGAACTACGGTCTTTCCCTTCAGCATAGTCGTCTCCTTTATATTTCAAAACTGTACTCCTAAAATACCATATGTGTTTATTTTATGCAAATATCACTTTTCTTTTTGTCCGGAATATGATATAAACAGGAGGAGTGTCCCGAATCACCGGGACAACTTGTATTGTATCTCCCCAAGGGAGAATGGTAACAAGGAGGAAAATTTCATATGAACAAACAAAGTAAGACAATGCGACTCACGTTGATGGGCTTGCTTACGGCGGTACTGCTGCTGATGGCTTATACCCCGCTCGGGTACCTGAACATCGGACCCCTGGCAATCACCTTCAATGTCATCCCCGTTGCACTGGCTGCAATCACTCTTGGCCCTGTAGGCGGAGCCGCCATGGGAGCAGTATTCGGATTGACCAGCTTTTTGCAATGCATCGGTGTGGGAGGCACCAGCGCCATGGGAGCGATTCTTTTTGACATCAGCCCCGTACTGGCCTTCATCCAGCGCTTCGTCCCCAGACTTTTGGACGGATTTCTGTTGGGATACGTCTTCCGTTACAGCCGTAAGGCCGTAGGAGACAAGGTTTCCTGCATGATCACCGGATTTTGCAGTGCCTTTTTCAACACCGCATTTTTCATGTCCCTTTTAGTACTGCTGTTTGGCAATACTTCCTATGTGCAGGGACTGATGGGTGGTAAAAATGCGATTTTATTCATCTGCTCTTTTGTAGGTGTGAATGCAGTCTTCGAGATGTGTGCATCCACGTTCTTAACCGGAGCCGTGGGACTGGCACTGATCAAGGCAAAAGTCATTCCCGTATACCAGAAAGCAGAGTCCGTAGCATAACAGGAGTATACCCGTGGTACTGACAATCGACACCGGAAATACTACGATCGGCATCGGGGGTTTTCAGGGAAACAAGTTGCTCTTTCTTGAGAAGATATCGTCCCGTCGTCCCCTGTCTGATGCCGGATATATTGAAAAACTGAATATGATTTTGAACAAACACGGCCTGTCCGCCGAAGCCTTTGAGGGATCTGTGATCTCCTCGGTTGTGCCTTCGGTGACAGCCGTTTTTTCCTCTGCTCTGGAAACTTTTCTGGGAAAAAAGCCTCTGCTCCTTACCCATGAACTGGATCTTGGCTATGAAATATGTACGGAATTCCCGGAAAAGGTGGGCTGTGACCGGTTGGCGGATATTGCAGGTGCCATCTCCCGCTATCCCCTGCCCCTGATCACCATTGATCTGGGCACTGCCACGACCTTTAATGTGGTGGATGAGAACCGCCGCTTTTTAGGCGGTCTGATCCTCCCCGGTGTGGGAACCGCCCACAGGGCACTTTTAGGCAAGACCGCACAGCTTCCGAAGGGAGACATCCACATGCCCGCCCACACCATCGGTGCGAATACGCAGGAATGCATTACCAGTGGCATGCTCTTCGGCAACGCCTGTGCCATCGACGGACTGATCCGCCGCATTCACTCAGAGCTTGGGAAAAAAGCAACGGTCGTTGCCACCGGAGGGTATGCAACGACCGTCATTCCACATTGTGAGACGAAGATCCATATTGATCAAAATCTTCTTATGAAAGGTTTGAGATCCATCTACGAGAATAATACCTCTACTGGATCACCAGATTAGAGTAGCCCATCAGGCTCTCATCCACAGCATGTGCGGCTTCTCTGCCTTCGCGGATCGCCCACACCACCAGAGACTGTCCTCTGTGCATATCGCCGGTGACGAATACATTTTCCACACTGGTCTGGTATTTGCCGGGGGCAGTTTTTACGTTGGTGCGCTCATTTAATTCCACCCCGAAAGCATCGGCAATATATTTCTGGGTGCCTAAGAATCCTGCTGCGATCAGCACGATCTCCGCATCCAGAATCTGCTCACTTCCGGCGATCTCCTGCATCTTCATGCGTCCGGTAGCGGGATCCTTTTCCCAGGACAGCTTCACGATCTTCACGGCTTTCAGATTGCCGTTCTTATCCTTAATAAATTCCTTCACCGTAGACTCATAGATTCTGGGATCATGTCCGTAGACCGCAATGGCTTCTTCCTGACCGTAATCGGTCTTGCAGATTTTCGGCCATTCGGGCCAGGGATTGTTCTCCGCTCTCTTGTCCGGAGCCTTGGGCATCATCTCGATCTGGGTCACAGACTTGGCACCGTGACGGATGGAGGTTCCCACACAGTCATTACCGGTATCACCGCCGCCGATGATGACCACATTCTTACCCTTGGTCTCCACATATTTCTTGTCTTCAAAATTCGAATCCAGCAGGCTCCTGGTATTGGCTTTCAGGAAATCCACCGCAAAATAGATTCCCCTGGCATCTCTGCCGGGCGCGTTGATGTCTCTGGGATTGGAAGCACCGCAGGCCAGTACGACACGGTCAAAATCATGTAACAGCTTGGATGCCTTGATGTCCTTGCCGATATCCGTGCCGGTGACAAAGTTGACTCCCTCTTCCTTCATGATCGCTATCTTACGGTCAATGATCTGCTTTTCCAGTTTCATGTTGGGAATTCCGTACATCAAAAGTCCTCCCACACGGTCGGAACGTTCAAATACCGTTACCTGATGTCCTCTCTGATTTAACAGATCCGCTGCTGCCAGTCCGGAAGGACCGCTGCCGATGACTGCCACCTTTTTACCGGTGCGCACTACAGGGGGCTTGGCTGCTGCGTAGCCCTCGCTGTAGGCATTTTCAATGATCGCATATTCGTTCTCCTTGGTGGAGACCGGATCCCCGTTCAGTCCACAGGTACATGCCGCCTCACACAGGGCGGGGCATACTCTGGAGGTAAACTCGGGGAAATTGTTGGTCTTCTTCAGACGGTTATAAGCCTGCTGCCAGTTGCCGGTATATACCAGGTCGTTCCACTCCGGCACCAGATTATGCAGGGGGCATCCGCTGGCCATACCGCAGATCATCATGCCCGACTGACAGAACGGCACGCCGCATTCCATACATCTGGCACCCTGTAAGCGCTGCTTTTCCTTCGGCAGATGCTCATGGAATTCGTTAAAATGCTGTATTCTCTTCTTAGGATCCTCAGCCACGCTGACTTCCCTTTTATATTCCATAAATCCCGTTGGTTTTCCCATGACTTTCTCCATTCTGCAGACGCTTCGGCGTCGGAAGAATCGCGAACTAAATTTCAAATTTAGTTCTGCGATAAACTAATTTGTGGCGCCCGCGGCACAAATTAGTCGTGTGAAAAGCAATCTATCAAGACTGCTTTTCACACTGGCCTCCATTTATTTTCTGGTGTTGGCATAGAATGCTTCGATCTGTGCCTGTTCTGCGCTCAGTCCTTTTTCCTCCATCTGTACGATGGTCTTCAATACTCTCTCATAATCATGAGGGATGATCTTCTTGAACTTGGGCAGATACTCTCCAAAGTTGTCCAGCACTTCCTTACCCTTGGCGGAATTGGTCAGTGCCACATGCTCCTGGATCATGGATTTCAGCTCCAGCACATCGTATTTGGATGTGATCTCGCTGGAAGATACCATTTCCTTGTTCAGGCGCTTGTACAGATCGTTGCCTTCATCCAGTACATAAGCGATACCGCCGCTCATACCGGCTGCAAAGTTCTTACCCGTCATGCCGAGGACTACCACCCGGCCGCCGGTCATGTACTCACAGCCGTGATCACCTACGCCCTCGACTACCGCGATGGCACCGGAGTTACGCACGCAGAAACGCTCACCTGCCACGCCGTTGATGAATGCCTTACCGGAGGTTGCGCCATACAGTGCCACGTTACCGATGATGATGTTTTCCTCTGCCTTGAACTTGCTGCCCTGGGGAGGATATACCACCAGCTTACCACCGGATAAGCCCTTGCCGAAGTAGTCGTTGCTGTCGCCTACCAGTTCCAGCGTCAGGCCCTTGGGGATAAAGGCTCCGAAGGACTGTCCGCCGGCACCCTTACACAGTACATGGTAGGTATCCTCTTCCACGTCGTCTCCCAGCTTTCTGGTGATCTCACTTCCGAGGATCGTACCGAAGGCACGGTCGGTGTTGCTGACATCCACTTCGATGCTGCGCTTCTGCCCTGCATCAATGGCTTTGCCCAGCTGCTTTAACAGCACCTTCTCATCCAGTGTCTTCTCTAACTGGAAGTCATAGACCTGCTTGGGATCGAAGGTCACCTTCTGCTTGCTGCCCTCGTAAGGGTTGCTTAAGATCTGAGTCAGATCCACTTCCTCCTGACGCTCGGTCAGATGGTCTTTTCTCTTCAGCAGATCGGTTCTGCCCACCAGTTCATCTACGGTGCGCACACCCAGTGCTGCCATGTATTCCCGCAGCTCCTGTGCGATAAATTTCATAAAGTTTTCCACATATTCCGGCTTACCGCGGAAGTTTTTCCGCAGCTCCGGGTTCTGGGTAGCCACGCCTACCGGACAGGTATCCAGATTACATACTCTCATCATGACACAGCCCATGGTCACCAGAGGCGCGGTAGCAAAACCGAAGTCCTCAGCTCCCAGGATGGCTGCGATAGCCACGTCTCTGCCGCTCATCAGCTTACCGTCGGTCTCGATGCGGACTTTGTTACGCAGTCCGTTCATGATCAGGGTCTGATGGGTCTCTGCCAGTCCCAGTTCCCAGGGAAGTCCGGCATTGTGGATGGAGTTTCTCGGTGCCGCACCGGTACCGCCGTCATAGCCGGATACCAGAATGACCTGGGCTCCTGCCTTGGCTACACCGGCTGCAACGGTTCCCACGCCGGCTTCGGATACCAGTTTTACGGAGATCCTGGCCTGGGTGTTGGCATTCTTCAGATCGTAGATCAGCTGCGCCAGGTCCTCAATGGAGTAAATATCGTGATGAGGGGGCGGAGAGATCAGGGACACGCCGGGTGTGGAGTGTCTGGTCTTGGCGATCCAGGGATATACCTTTCCTCCGGGCAGATGTCCGCCCTCGCCGGGTTTTGCTCCCTGTGCCATCTTGATCTGAATCTCCTGTGCACTGACCAGATAACGGCTGGTAACACCGAAACGTCCGCTGGCCACCTGTTTGATGGCGGAGCAACGGTTCAGTCCGTCCGGACCTACGGTCAGACGATCCAGATCCTCACCACCTTCACCGGAGTTACTCTTGCCGTGGAGATGGTTCATGGCGATGGCCATGGTCTCATGGGCTTCCTTGGAAATGGAACCGTAGGACATGGCACCGGTCTTGAATCTGGTCACAATGGATTCTACCGGTTCTACTTCCTCGATCGGCACACCTTTCTTCGGATAATTGAAGTCCATCAGTCCTCTGAGGTTCTTGATGGAATCTTCGTCGTTTACCATGGCGGTGTACTGTTTGAACATCTGGTAATCACCGCGTCTGGTGGATTCCTGTAACATGTGGATGGTCGCGGGGTTGTACAGATGCTCGTCACCGCCGCTGCGCATCTTGTGATGTCCGGGGCTGTTCAGGGTCAGGTCGTTTTTCAGTCCCAGAGGATCAAATGCCTGAGAGTGCAGGTCATCTACCTGCTGCTCAATATCTTTTAAGGTAATGCCTCCCACACGACATACCGTGTTGGAGAAATATTTGCTGATCACTTCCGGCGCGATACCGATGGCTTCGAAGATCTGGGAACCCTGGTAGGACTGGATGGTGCTGATACCCATCTTGGATGCGATCTTGACGATACCGTGGAGGACAGCGTTGTTGTAGTCATCCACTGCAGCGTAGTAATCTTTGTCCAGCATGTTGCTCTCGATCAGTTCCTTGATGGTATCCTGTGCCAGATAAGGGTTGATGGCGCAGGCACCGTAACCGAGCAGCGTAGCAAAATGGTGTACTTCTCTGGGTTCGCCGGATTCCAGGATCAATGCGACTCTGGTTCTCTT
>JBNMJR010000047.1:0-12734 GCA_050873925.1 Acetatifactor sp. | reverse complement strand
TCCAGAGAGGCTTTTGGTGCCGAAGCATCGTTATCGGCATTGGAAAAATATTATGAAGATCTGCCGGCGAAAATCACGGATACGGGGCAGCAAAAGGCACAGAAAGCAGTCAGATTATGGATACGACAGATGGAATTTGTAAAAAATACGGATCTGAAGCTGGCAATGGCTTTTTTGCGTAAGGCATGCGGCTATGAGAGATACCTGCGGGTGAGAGCAGCACAGGAGGGAAAAATGGATCTGACGGAATGGCTGGAAGTGCTGGATTTTATCACGGAGGATGCAGGACGATACAGAAGCCTTGAAGAGTGGCAGGAGGCACAGGATCTATACAGGGAGCAGCTGGAATGCCGGGAAACTGTAGGAAGTGGAATACGGAAGACGCAGGAAAGACGGGAAAACAGGGAGATCAGTCTGCTGACGGTGCATGCGGCCAAGGGACTGGAATTCGACCATGTGTGGATCCCGGACTGCAATGAGAAGACCTTTCCCCACGGCAATTCCCGGGAACCGGAGCATTGTGAAGAGGAACGACGGATCTTCTATGTGGCAATGACACGGGCAAAAAAAGACCTGGAACTTCTCTGCCTTACAGGTACAGCAGAGCGTCCCAGGTTCCCTTCCAGATTCCTTATTCCTCTGAATCGTTATCGTCAATGATCTCGTCAAATTCACAGCTGTCCAGATACTCGTCAAAAGCATCGGCAACCTTTTCATAGACATCATCATCTTCAATGTATGCGAGAATAGGTTCTTCGTTCGGGTCATCCGGATTCTCGGAATATCCGTAGAACCATACTTCTCCGTCTTCGTTTTCGCCGTCCTCATCCAGAGGTAACAGTACAATATAATCCTTAGCCTCTACGGTGAGAATGGTAATGATGGCACAGTTGACAACGGTGCCGTCTTCCAGTTCCAGCTCAACGGTCATTTCTTCATCTTCATAGCTTTCTTTTTTACCCATGGGAATCCTCCTGTTATGTTTATTGGGTGTAACAGTACTTTGTTCCCTTATTATAACCGCTTACGGATATTCTTGCAATGCTTGTTTTTCTTACGTTTACAGACTATAATAAAAAATGGATGAAGAGACTGTAAGTGATAGAAAACTGGAAGATGGGGTATGACAATGACAGAAAAAAAGCATGCAATAAAGCCTTACCCGCTGGGAGCACATGTGGAGGACGGTGCCATCCGTTTTGCCTATGCGTCCGGGGAAAAGGATTGCGGCATTCTCATATATGACAGAAAAAGCGGAAAAAAACTGCACAGATTTCCGTTTCGCCAGGAGGAACGGATGGGGAATGTGTACTGCAAATATCTGGAACTGGAGCCGGAAAATGTCGGATATCAGTTCTATGAAGGGGAGCTTACCGTGCCGGATCTGTATGCACAAGGTTTCCTGCGTAAGCCTGCCTATGGAAAGATACGTAAGCCTGCGGATCGTATTGCGGTATTTCCCGGAGAGGATTTTGAATGGGAACAGGATGTGCATCCTATGCTTCCTTATGAAGAGAGTATCTGCTATTGTCTTCATGTGCGTGGTTTTACCATGCATGCTTCTTCTCATGTAACACATCGCGGCACCTTTGCGGGAGTTGTGGAGAAACTGGACTATCTGCAGGAGATCGGTGTTACAACGGTGGAATTCCAGCCTGTCTATGAATTTGATGAGACACCGGAGGAGACGGCACCGAAGACTTCCGGAGATCTTGCGGTCATGGCAGGAGAAAAGAACGAAGAAGGTATATTACCGGGCTACCGGGTATTGAACTATTGGGGCTACCGGGAGGGCTTTTATTATGCGCCCAAGGCAGCCTATGCTGCAGGAGAAGACCCGGCGGAGGAATTTCGGCTTATGGTAAAAGAATTCCATAAGCGGAAAATGGAAGTGATCCTGCAGTTCTATTTCCCAAAGGGAATGGACACGGCAGAGATCGGGAATATTTTAAGGTTCTGGGTATTATCGTATCATGTGGACGGTTTTCATCTGATGGGAGAGGGAGTACCGGCCGGGGCGCTGGCGAAAGATCCGGCACTGTCCGGGACAAAATTATGGCATTATTCCTTTGATCCGGCACAACTTTATGATCCGTCGGTGAAGCCGGAATATCGGAACCTGGCGGATTACCGGGACGATTATCTGTATACTATGCGCCGGTTCCTCAAAGGGGATGATAACATGCTTTCGGGTGTATTATATGAGATGCGTCATATCCCCGCCAATATGGGAAGAATCCATTATCTGTCCAATTATTACGGTCTTACGTTGATGGATATGGTGTCCTATGATCACAAGCATAATGAGGCCAACGGAGAAGGCAACCGCGACGGCAATGACTATAACTGCAGCTGGAACTGCGGGGAAGAGGGACCGTCCCGTCGGAAAAAAGTGGTGGCACTTCGGAAAAAGCAGTTACAGAATGCGTTTTGTATGCTGTTGCTGACACAGTCCACGCCGTTGATCTTTATGGGAGATGAGTTCGGCAATTCCCAACAGGGCAACAACAACCCCTATTGCCAGGACAATAAAACCACATGGCTGAACTGGCAGGACAGGGAGAAAAATGCGGAATTACTGAACTTCTGGAAACAGATGATCGCTTTCCGGAAAGCTCACCCGATCCTGCACCCTGCCGAAGAACTGCGAATCCTGGACAGTCTGTCCTGTGGTTATCCGGATCTGTCCTATCACGGACAGAATGCCTGGAGACCCCAGACAGAGAGCTATAACCGGCACGTGGGCATTATGTATTGCGGAAAGTATGCAAAGACCCCACAGGGCGGGGAAGATTCCTTCCTCTATGTGGCCATGAATATGCACTGGGAGCCGCAGAAACTGGCATTTCCAAAGCTGCCGAAAGGGATGGAATGGAAACTTGTGCTGGCAACGGAGAAGACAGAAGATACACTGACAATACAGGAGAAGGAAGAACAGTCCAGGGAGCAGACGGGCATCATTGCTCCCAGAAGCATTGCTGTATATGAAGGTGTGGCTGCAATGCCACAGGAAAAGGGGAAAAAAGTTTCGGCAAGATCCGCCGGGAAGAGAGAGCGGACACTGCCGGAGAAAGATGATAGAACGAAATGAATATCTGGAAACATTTTAAAACGATCACATATCATAAGATTCTGGTAGCACAGGGCTGCTTTAAGGTAGGCCTATACAAACAGGGATTGTTGCATGATATGTCCAAGTACAGTCCCACGGAGTTCTGGGTGGGGGCAAAATACTATCAGGGAACACGCAGCCCCAACAATGCAGAGAGGGAGGACATCGGTTATTCCAGTGCCTGGCTGCATCATAAGGGCAGGAACAAGCATCATTACGAATACTGGATCGATTACAGTATGCATGCCTTGCCGGGGGGAATGGCTCCGGTGCCTATGCCGGATAAGTATATTGCGGAGATGATCATGGACCGGATCGCCGCCAGCAAGGTCTATATGGGAGATAAATACACGGACAGATCTCCTCTGGATTACTATTATCAGGGTACCGACAAGGCACCCATCCATCCGGAGACGAAGGCAAAACTTCTATATGTGCTGGAAATGCTGGCCGGACAGGGGGAGGAGAAAACCTTCCGGTTTATCAAAGAGGAACTGGTACAGCACAAGAAACGGTCTGTGGACTGGCACCGGTTGGAGAGAGCAGAATAAAATAGTAAAAAACAGTGGTAAGTAGAGGATCCTATGAACTGTATCATTCTGTTATTGTTACTATTTTGTGGTGGAAATTCCTGCGGCAACGGCTGTGGCAGCTGTGGAAACGGTAATCGCAGCTCCTGCGGTAATTCCAACAACTCCTGCGGAAGCGGCAACTCTTGTGGCAACTCGAATGCCTGTGGCGCACGTCGCCCGGAAGAGGACGGACGTGGCGGGGACAGAGACCGCAGACCGCCCAGACCGGATTTCCCGAATTTCACACCGGTGGATGATCCGGCATTTTCCAGAAGAAATGACGGAAGATGTGAGACCTGTGGATGTGAGCAGAATTCCTGACAATATGGATAACAGGAAAGCCCCTGGACTGTGGAGACAGTTCAGGGGCTTGCTTTGTCTGAAAAAAACTAGTTGGACATAACTTCTTTCCAGTATTTGTTGTAGAGCTCTTCACCGTCCTCGCCGAGGTACAGGAAGGTCTCCAGATTGTTGTACTGGGTCAGATCCGGGAAAGCAATGGGAGAATTCTTCAGATCTTCATCTTCGATCAGCTCTCTTGCAGCGGTGTTGGGAGTACCGTAGGTGATATACTCAAAATTCTTCAGAGCCACATCGGGACGGCACATGAAATCGATGAATTTCTCCGCATTTTCCTTGTTGGGAGCATTCTTCGGGATTACCCAGCCATCGATCCAGACATTGGTGCCTTCCTCGGGGATCACAAAATCCAGATCCTCATTTTCGCTCATTACATAGAGGGCATCCCCGGAGAACATAACACCCATGGCAGCCTCTCCGCCGATCATCTTGTCACGTACCTGATCTACCACATAGGCCTGTACGAGAGGTTTCTGGGCAATCAGATCTTCTGTGGCGATCTGCAGCTCGGATTCATCCAGACTGTTGGAGGAGAAACCGTTCTTCTTCAGGGCAACCATGAAACAGTCCTTGATGGAATCCATCATCAGAATTTCATCGGCATATTTCTCATCCCAGAGATCAGCCCATTTGGTAGGCGGAGTATCCACCAGAGTCTTATTATAGATAATTCCGACGGTTCCCCAGCAGTAGGGAACACAGTATTTGTTGCCGGGATCGTAAGCGGCAGCCTGCTCATAATACTCGGCACCGATATTTTCCTTGGCATTGGGAATCTTGTCGTAGTCCAGCTCCTGGATCAGATCGTTTTCAATCATTTTCTGTACCATGTAATCGGAAGGACATACCACATCGTAAGCGGAAGAACCGGCTTCTACCTTGGGATACATGATCTCGTTGGTCTCGAATTCATCGTAGACTACCTTGATCCCGGTCTCTTCTTCGAACATGGTGATGGTATCGGGATCGATATACTCGCCCCAGTTGTAGACGATGACTTCACCATTGTCACCACCGGCGGAAGAGGACCCGCAGCCGGTCAGAGCAGTTGCGGTAAGGATACCGCACAGAAGCAGTGCAATAAATTTTTTCATTCATTTTCCTCCTGAATATATATTGAAAAAGTGATTACTTTTTCTTTCCCTTAGGTGTGTAGTTCACTAATAAAAGTAAAATCAGCACAGTTACAAAAATAATTGTGGATAATGCGTACATTTCCGGCTTAATGCCTTTTTTTACCTCGGTATAGATCTTGGTGGACAGAGTGTCGACGCCGGGACCTTTGGTAAAGTGGGTAATGATAAAGTCATCCAGTGACATGGTAAATGCCATCAGGAAACCGGACAGGATACCCGGCAGGATATCCGGAAATACCACCTTGAAAAAGGCGTAAGTATGGGAAGCACCCAGATCAAGAGCTGCTTCGTAGGTACTGGGATTCAACTGCTTCATACGGGGCATTACACTTAAGATCACGTAGGGGATATTAAAGGTAATATGCGACAGCAGGATCGTACCAAAACCGAATTTTACCCCCAGACTGAGGAACAGAAGCATCAGGGAAATTCCGGTAACGATCTCAGCGTTCAACATGGGAATATTTGTGATCCCCATAAGGATCGTACGGCTGGTCCGCTTCATGGACTGCATGGCGATACAGGCGATCGTACCGATGAAGGTAGCGATCAGTGCAGACAACACAGCCAGCGCCAGTGTATTCCACAGAGCCTGCATGATCTGTTCGTTCTGGAACAGGGCCACGTACCATTTGGTCGTAAAACCTCCCCATTTCGCACGGGTCTTGCTGGCGTTGAAAGAGAGTACGATCAGGGTAACGATCGGGGCATACAAAAAGATAAAGATCAGCCCCAGATATATTTTCTGTGCGGTTGTTTTGATCATAATGTGTTCGCCTCCCCTTCTTTATCCGTGATCACGGAGATCACCATATTGAAGATAATGAACAGCATCAGTACGATGGAAAGTCCGCTTCCCAGATTCCAGTTGCCGGTCTGGGTGAATTCCTGCTCGATGACATTGCCGATGAGCAGGATCTTGCTGCCGCCCAGAATCTTACTGATAACGAAAGTGGTCAGGGCGGGAACGAATACCATAGTGATACCGCTGAACATGCCGGGCAGACTTAAAGGAAAAATGATCCGTGCAAATGTCTGTACACCGTTGGCACCGAGATCGTAAGCGGCATTGATCACATTCTTATCGATCTTGACCAGTACATTATAAAGCGGCAGCACCATAAAAGGTAAAAAGTTATATACCATACCCAGTACAATGGCGGAAGGCGTGTTAATGATATTTAACGCCGGCAGATGCAGGGCGGAGAGAATACTGTTGATGACACCGGTCTTCTCAAGCAGTGTCTGCCAGGCCAGAGTACGAAGTAAAAAGTTCATCCACATGGGCAGGATAAAGATCAACACCAGAAAAGAGTTCTGGTTGACATTCATCTTGCACAGGATCATGGCAAGGGGATATGCCAGAAGCAGACAGATCACGGTGCTGATCACGGATAACTTCAGTGCCTCCCACAGAGCCTTGGAATGCTCGGCAGTAGTGATCGCCAGAATATTGTCCAGCGTAAAAGCGCCGCTCTTATCGGTCAGGCCAAAGTAGAAGACCATGCACAGAGGCACGATGACAAACATGGCTGACCAGAAGATAAAAGGGAGCGATAATAATTTTCTATTCATTGACTCCAATGGCCTCCTCATCCTCGGATTCCGGCTTCTTCATGATCTGAATATTGAAAGGATCTACTTTGATGCCGACTTTTGTTCCGACGGGAACCATTTTCGTGGACTGTACCAGCCATTCAAAGCCGTTGG
This sequence comes from Acetatifactor sp., assembly GCA_050873925.1. Lineage (GTDB taxonomy): Bacteria > Bacillota > Clostridia > Lachnospirales > Lachnospiraceae > Acetatifactor. Next base: position 5,844 of record JBNMJR010000047.1, on the reverse strand, counting down.
CCATAACTTCCATTTCGTAATGGACACCCTTGAAGATGGAGTGGATCAGTGTACCCTGGATGATACCTTCTTCCGGAGTTACCAGTTCCACGTCCTCGGGACGGATGACTACGTCGACCGGCTTGTTTTCACCGAAACCGGTATCCACACAGTCGAAACGGGCACCCAGGATCTCTACCAGACGATCTCTGATCATGGTGGCACCGATAATATTGCTGTCACCGATAAAGTCGGCAACGAAAGCGTTCTCAGGCTCGTTGTAGATGCTCTCGGGAGTACCGATCTGCTGGATATAACCCTGATTCATGACCACGATGGTATCGGACATGGTCAGAGCCTCCTCCTGATCGTGGGTGACATAAATAAAGGTAATTCCCAGCTCGTTCTTCAGACGGATCAGCTCGTACTGCATGTCCTGACGCAGCTTCAGATCCAGAGCACCCAGAGGCTCGTCCAGAAGCAGGAGCTTGGGTTCGTTTACAATAGCACGGGCGATGGCGATACGCTGTTGCTGACCGCCGCTTAAAGAGTCCGGCATACGGTTCTCAAAACCGTCCAGATTTACCAGTTTCAGAGCGTATTTAATTTTATCATTAATATAGGATTTACTTTTACCGCTGATCTTTAATCCGAAAGCAATGTTCTCCGCAATGGTCATATGAGGGAAAAGGGCATACTTCTGGAATACGGTATTCAAATTGCGCTTATTGGGTGGAAGGTTAGTGATATCCCGGCCTTCGAAAATGACCTGACCTTTGTCAGGGGTCTCGAAACCGCCCAAGATACGGAGGGTTGTAGTCTTTCCGCAGCCACTGGGTCCCAGCAGAGTCAGAAACTCGTTCTCGCGGATGTACAGATTGAGATCATCCAGAACCATCTGATTGTCAAATGATTTTGAGATGTTCACTAAATTGACTAAAGCATTTTTCATCAATTTTTTCCTTCCTGGTGTAAAAAATCCTGCAAAAAATCCTCGAAAAACCTAAATGAAAATTTTTTGCAAGTCGAATTAATATTATACATAAATACACGGAAAGTCAATGTGAAGTTTTGCATTTTCCGGGCTAATTTACATAAACTTTACCCCTAGGAAAAAACATGAGTATTTTTCGGGAATTTTACAGAAAAAATGTTTCACAATTTTCAGAATTGTGCTATATTTATAAACATAAAAAAGACATAGAACGCTAAGGAGGATCCGGTCATGAGCAAGGAAAAATATGTTGCCTACGTTTCCAGTTATACACAGGGGGACGGTCATGGTATCAGAATATATGATGTGGATATGAAAAACGGCCGTTTTAAGGAGAAGGACAAGGTAGAGATCACGAACTCTTCTTACCTGACCATTTCCCATAACGGAAAGTTTCTTTATTCTATAACGGATTTCGGAGTGGAGGCTTATACCATTCAGCCGGACGGGGATCTGGAGCTGATCAATTTCGCACCGATCAATGGTATGAGAGGATGTTATGTTTCTACGGATTATACGGATCAGTATCTGTTTGTAGCCGGTTATCATGATGGTAAACTGACGGTACTCAGGCTGAAAGAGGACGGCTCCATCGGCGAGATTACCGACGAAATCTATCACAAGGGTCTGGGCAGTATGGCAGAGCGGAATTTCCGTCCCCATATCAACTGTGCCCGCATGACACATGACAATAAGTATCTTCTGGTGGCAGACCAGGGTATGGATCATGTTAATGTATATCGTTTTGACGTGGAGAAGGGCAAGGTAAAGCTGGAGGATATCATCCGCAGTGAAATGGAGTCCGCACCCCGTCATATCAAGATCTCCGAGGATGGCAAGTATATTTATATTCTGCATGAGTTAAAGTGCTATATCGATGTTTATGAGTATAGTGATAATGACGGAGATCCTACTTTTGAGAAGATTCAGACGGTAGAACTGATCAAACTGACCAGAGGCAATACCAACAGTGCCAGCGCATTCAGCTTCTCACTGGATTACAATTATCTGCTCAGTTCCATTGCAGGAGACAATTCTGTTATCGTATTTGATGTAGACAAGAAGACGGGACTTTTGAAGAAGAATTTCCTGCTGCCGGTCAGCGGTGAGTATCCGAAGGATGCGGAGTTCTTCCCGGACAACAAGTTTTTGGTATCTCTGAATCATGAGAGCAATACCATGACTTTCTTCCATATTGATCTGGAGCATGGCACCATGATCATGAACGGACCGGCCATGAAGGTCAATATGCCCAACTGTATTTTGTTCCATAAGTTGGGATAACTATTAATTTAATTCCCCGTAGCCTCGGCTGGGGTAAGAAACGCGGCACGCTTTCGCTCTGTCGCAGAGCGTAACGGCACATAAGCGGTCATGATACGCCCGCTAAGTGCTGACGTCTGATTACGGCCTGCTTATTCTTACACCCATCCGGGGCTACTTGTTTATTGAAATGACCTTGTGATGCAGGCTTGTTTTTGATAAAATAAAAATAACGTGATGATTCGGGAGGTAGAACATGGCACAGATCAGACCATTTATGGCATATCGTCCCTGCAAGGGAATGGAGGAGAAAATCGCGGCGCTTCCTTATGATGTATATAACCGTCAGGAAGCCTGTGAAGTGGTGAAGAAGAATCCGGAATCTTTTCTGGCGATCGACCGGGCGGAGACGCAGTTTCCCGACGAGGTGGATACTTATGCATCCTGCGTCTATGAGAAGGCGGATGAGATGCTTCAGCAGAAGATCCGGGAAGGAAAATTTGTAAAGGATCCGGTGCCTTGTTTTTATCTGTATGAGCTGACCATGGACGGGAACAGTCAGACCGGGGTGGTAGCCTGCGCATCCATTGACGATTACCGGAACAATGTGATCAGAAAGCATGAAAACACCAGAGCGGATAAGGAGGAAGACCGTATCCGCCATGTAGATACCTGCAGCATGCAGACCGGTCCCATCTTCCTGGCATACCGTGCCAAAGAGGAACTGCAGAAGAAGATTGCGGAGATCAAAACACAGGCACCGGTATATGATTTTGTCAGTGAGGACGGCATCGGACATCGGGTGTGGGTGATCTCTGATGAAGGGAATGTGGCAATGATCGAAGAAGCCTTTGCGAAGATTCCGACCGTTTATATTGCGGACGGTCATCATCGCTGTGCCTCAGCGGTGAAAGTCGGTCTGAAGCGCAGAGAACAGCATCCGGACTATACAGGAGAAGAGGAGTTTAATTATTTCCTGTCGGTGATCTTCCCAGATGAGGAACTGCGGATCCTGGACTATAACCGGGTGGTAAAAGATTTAAACAATTTGGATGTTAATGCATTTCTGGCAGCTATCGAAGAATATTTTACGATAGAGAAAAAAGGATGTACTCCTTATCGGCCGGAGAAAAAGGGAACTTTCGGTATGTTTCTGGAAGATGAGTGGTACTGTCTTACAGCGAAGAAAGAGATACAGAGTGATGATGCGGTAGAAGGACTGGATGTATCCATTTTGCAGAATTATCTGTTGAACCCTGTTCTCGGAATCGAAGATCCGAAGACCGATAAGCGGATCGATTTCGTCGGTGGTATCCGGGGACTTACGGAACTGGAACGGAGAGTACATACAGATATGAAGGTGGCGTTTTCCATGTATCCTACCTCCATCGGGGAACTTTTTGCAGTGGCGGATGCGGGTCGGCTGATGCCTCCGAAGTCCACATGGTTCGAACCGAAGCTGCGCAGCGGCCTGTTTCTGCATGAGATAGAACGGTAATATATACGACCGGATAAGCAAAAAATTGACAGAATAGAATGCAGCAGACGACACGCCGCAGAAAAGAGGGAATATGACAAACAAACTTTATAAACTGATGAACTGGGCAAAAATAGAAGAAATCACTTATTCCGAATGCGATAATCCCCATGAACTGTTAGGCCCCCACAAGCATGGAAACAAAATGCTGGTACAGGCATTCTTCCCGGGAGCGGAAAAGGTAACGATACACTGGAAGAAGACAGGACAGGTGGGAGAGGCCTTTCTGGCGGATGTGCCTATGGAACTGGCAGATGAGGAGGGCTATTTTGCAGCACTGGTAAATGCGGGGAAAATGGCACCTTATGAATATGTAGTGGAATATGGAAAGACAGAAGAACGTGAAGCCCACAGAATGATCTGCGGTGATGCTTACCGGCATGTCCCCCAGATCACAAAGGAAGATATGGACCGTTTCGCGGCCGGCATTCATTACACCATTTATGAAAAACTGGGCGCACATCCCATGGAACTGGACGGAGAAAGCGGAACTTATTTTGCCGTCTGGGCACCGAACGCCATGCGCATCAGTGTGGTGGGTGATTTCAACGGATGGGACGGACGGATCCACCAGATGAGACGTCTGGGAGATTCCGGCATTTTCGAACTGTTCATTCCCGGCGCAGAGGCAGGAGACTGCTATAAATACGAACTGAAGATCAAAGGCGGTCTGACTTACCTGAAAGCGGACCCTTACGGCAACGCAGCGCAGAAGAGACCGGAGACGGCTTCCGTCATCGCCGATCTGCGTGATTTCTCATGGGATGACAGTGAGTTCCTGAAAGAAAGAGAAAGCTACCAGTGTGGAAATGCTCCCGTCAGTGTGTATGAAATGTATCTGGGAAGCTTTGTGACACCGGGGGAGGGACAGGACTACGCAAACTATCGTGAAATTGCTCCGAAGGTCATAGACTATGTAAAAAAGATGGGATACACCCATGTGGAACTGATGCCGGTCATGGAACATCCACTGGATGCTTCCTGGGGCTATCAGGTGATCGGTTATTATGCACCTACCGCCAGATACGGTACCCCGGAGGATTTTATGTTTTTCGTGAATGAACTGCATAAAGCCGGGATCGGTGTGATCCTTGACTGGGTACCGGCACATTTTCCCAGAGATACTTATGGATTGTCCGGCTTTGACGGCACCTGTCTCTATGAGCATCAGGATCCCAGGCAGGGAAGCCATCCTCACTGGGGAACTCTGATCTACAATTACGGCCGTCCTCAGGTATCCAATTATCTGATCGCCAATGCTTTGTTCTGGGTGGAAAAATATCATGCGGACGGTATCCGCATGGATGCGGTAGCCAGCATGCTTTATCTGGACTACGGCAAACAGGACGGGGAATGGATCCCCAATATGTACGGCGGTAATGAAAATCTGGAAGCTATTGAACTGATCAAACATTTTAACTCGATCCTCAAAAAGAGAGATCCCGGTGTATTGTCCATCGCAGAGGAAAGTACGGCATTTCCTATGATCACCGGCTCTCTGGAAGAGGGTGGATTGGGCTTTGACCTGAAGTGGAACATGGGCTTCATGAACGATTATCTGGATTATATTAAATACGATCCCTATTTCCGCAGCCATCACCACGGAGAACTTACCTTTAGCATGATCTACGCTTACAGTGAGAGATTCATGCTGGTATTTTCCCATGATGAGGTGGTACACGGCAAGGGAACTTTACTGGGCAAAATGCCCGGAGACAGGGCACAGAAGTTTGCCAACCTGCGTCTGACCTACGGATATATGATGACTCATCCCGGCAAGAAGCTTCTCTTCATGGGACAGGATCTGGCGGAAGAGAAGGAATGGAACGAAATGCGCCGGGTAGAGTGGCAGTTAGAGGAACAGAAGGAAAATGCCGGTGTCCAGAAACTGGTGAAGGATCTGAATGCTCTTTATAGGGAAAACAAAGCACTTTATGAATGTGATGATCAGGCAAAAGGCTTCCAGTGGATGAACGAGATTTCCGCCAATGAATGCTATGTAAGTTTTGTGCGTAAGGGAGAAGAGGCAGAGGAACTGCTTTTAGTCGTAGCGAACTTTTCCGGTGTTCCC
>JBNMJR010000046.1:0-12813 GCA_050873925.1 Acetatifactor sp. | reverse complement strand
CTATAGCCCTGTGCCTTCAGTTCCGCCATAGCTTCCTGCAATAAAATCCTGGCAATACCGCGGTTCTGATATTCTGCGGACACCCCAAGCCTTGACAGTTCCGCTACCGGTGTAAGGTCCTCTGACCAGCAGGACAGTGCCTCCACTTCCGGGTCATCATCGATGGAGATTGCACCCATTAAGCGTCCCGAAGACTTCTCCCGCAGGACAAACAATGCATCCCTGGACAGGTCGAATTCCACTTCCCTCTCTGTGGGATAATTTTCCGTCCAGACACAATATTCGGTTCCGATCAGGGATCGGTATAATTGCAGGATCTCTTCTGCTTCATCTCTTTTTGCCCTGCGAAATTCCATGTTATCCGTCATGTTGCCTATCCTCTTTCGTTTTCTACAGTTCTCCGCTGCCGCCGCATACGGTACATTTTTTGTCGCCATGGCATAAAATGCAGTCATCGGAAATTACACCCTTGCCATTACAGATGCTGCAGGACTTACCGCCGGTACCGCCGCACTGCTGGCAGGTACTACCGCCAGAGCCACCGCAATGTCTGCAGGCTGAGCCATCCGTGGCATCCACACCGCTTCCTCCACAGCCCGGGCAGGTCTGCCTGCCACTGCCGCCACAGGTACCGCAGGTCTCCCACTGGGTTCCGCCACAACGTTTACAGGGTGCTGTTCCCCCCTGGCATTCCTGACAGATTCCCGTACCGTCACAGGCGGTACATTTTGTCTTCTGTGAAACACTTGTCGTCTCTCCGTTCCCTATGTTTCCATTTTCCGGGACAGTACTATTGTTCTTGTCCGAAACAGACGATGTTTCCACCGGCGTACCGGCATCCTGCAGCTGTAATGTTGCATCCACGCTTTGTTCTTTTAATTCCGCGGTGACTGCCGCTGCAATTACCCGTTCCACTCTGTCCGCCTGCTCGGGATCCTGACTTTTCTCCACATCTATCGTAATATTTTTGCCATCTGTCAGATAGTCTTTTGCCACTGCCTGCTGTATGATCACGGGCATTGCCTCTTCCAAGTCTGTCCCCATGAGATCGGTTTCGGAAAATAAATCTTCCGCATCCTGATTCATGCAGTCAACCGCCAGTACCTTTGACTGTTCATCCAGATATAGTCTGAATTCCGGATTGATCGTAATATGCAGGCAATACGCATAGTCCGGTGTTTCCGGATCCGCTGTCTCTGTCTGCATGCTTTCTGCCGTTGCCTGTTCGGTGGTGGCTGCCGCTGTGATTTCTGTCTGCGTCTCCACACCTGCCGCTTCCTGCGCTTTATTACCGCAGCCGGTCATCAGTATCAGACTTACTCCTGCCAGAAAGGCAGCGATTTTAATGTTTCCTTTTTTCATGTGCATTTCTCCCTTTTCCTCTGTTTACACTTTTACACCTTCAAGGTTTTCAGATATTCTTTCTGGTCCGGAGTGATCCGGTAGCTTTCCCGTGCCTTTTGGATCGTCTTATTATGAGTCCATGGATCTAAGCGATTCTTCTCAATATAGCCTACCGCAGCATCCCATTGTTTTGCCAGTGCTGTGGCATAGAACCAGGCAATCATCATGTTCACATAATATTCTTCGGAATGTACTGCTGCCGGGATTTCCAGATATTCCGGTCTGAAATCCTCGTCCAGGAAATGCGTCATCAGCATTTCCATTCCGAAGCGGCAGGTGTAGGGATGGTCCGAAGCTGTCCATTCTCTTATTTTGTCTATGAGTTTGTCTTTGTTTTTACGGAACACCTTCGGGGAAAAAATGTCACACACCGCCCAGTTATCCACATAGGGCAGGAAACGTTCCACCTCTTTTACACAGGTGTCATAATCTTTTATCTCCGCCACCAGTAAGGCATGAAGAATATTCTCATCGTAAAAAGTATGCGGCAGTTGCATCAAAAACGCTGCACTCTCCGGATCCTTCATATACTCTTTTGCAAGTTTCCGTATCGCCGGCGTGCGGACGCCGATAATCGTCTCCGCCGGAATCGTCGGGATCAGCTTGCTCTGAAAATCCCGGTAATCTTTATCTTGCAATTGAAACAATAATTCCTGTGCTTTCATACAATTCTCTCCTAGGGTGCCTGCTTTTCTGTTTATTGTAACACAAGCCCCGGGGATATGCAAAACAGTCGTGTAAGTATGCAACTTAGAGTTAATTAAATAGTTGTTCTAAAATCCACGCAGAAAGAACTGCCCACCCTGGACTCGGATGCTAGCTACATCTACGCCCAGGGGAGCAGTCCTTTTCTGCTGGGGTTCCGTCAAAACAACATGATAGTCTTGTTGATTACTTTGGTGTAAATGACGTAATAATAACGTATTCAATACAAATAATTCTCTAAATCAAGGTATTTTGTATTAAAATTGCCTGATTTTCTCTCTTTACGAAAATAGTTACTTCCAAAGTATCCAAATCCTTTGTTTTTGTATTTTTTATGCCCAAAATAGCAATTTTAATACAAACAGAACGCCCACGGTGGACGGAATGTCCTTCCGAAGATGTTTGTCGGGAGGTGGTGATATTTTCTCGAAAAGTGCTGAAAGACAGGGTGGAGCGAACAGGACGTTCGCGACAGGCGGACGTTGCCATGGATGGCAACTGGAGCCGTGCCCGTGCGGATTAGAACCGCTACTCACTTTTCGTCAGAAAATTCCCACCGGGAGACCTTACATCGAGGAAGGATGTTCCGTTCGCCGTGGGCGTTCGTGGATTTGTTTAACTAACTCTCTATTTACAATACCTTGGATCCGTTCACAGTCAATTTAAAGGATGCCTCCAGCACTTCGGCGGCTCGCTTACACATCATCATACGTCCCAGGAAAATTTCAAAATACTCATACATGCTGCAGATCTTCGGATCAATCTGCAGATTCAGTGAAATCACTCTCTTCTCCACATTGATCTTAAGTTTCGTATCCGTAACCGCATAATTGACTCTGTCATGTTTATCAAAAGTTGCCTTATTCTTCTCCCGGACTCTGCTTCTGCGGACATCCGTCTTGTCCGCAATGATCAGTGCCGCAGAAATGGGATCGGTAGCTCCGCCGGTAGACTCGTCATGCAGTCCGATCGCGGACACGATCTGCACCCGGTCTTCCAGAGACAGATCTGTCTTCTTCAGAATATCATTTGCAAGCATCGCCCCATATTCTGCATGATGGCTGCGATTCACCGCATTTCCGATATCGTGCATGAATCCGGCGATCTTCACCAGCTCTGTATCTTTTTCCGGGTAGCCCAGTTTTTTCAGAATCTCTGCTGCCCGCTCTGCCACCAGTCCGGAGTGTGCCTCCGAATGATCGGTGAATCCCATGGCACCCAGATTTGCATTTCCTTTTTTAATAAATGCCAGTACTTCTTCGTTTTTCTTAATCTCTTTGTAAGTCATGTTTTCGCTTCTTTCCTTTTTTATTTTATGTATCCTATTCCATAATTATCTTATTCGATATTTCGTGATATCACTATCGGTCATAGGTAAAGTCCTCGTAAGATTTGTGTAAAAAACATACGGTAAATTTTTCTCTTTTCAGTTTTCATCTGTGAGAGTATAATAAAACACAGAAAACATTTGGATATTTTGTTCCAGAGAGGAGACCACTATGAAATTAAAAGAATTACAGGACGCTATGATTGCTGCTATGAAGGCAAAGGATAAATTCAGAAAGGATGCCATCTCCGCACTGGTATCCGCTGTGAAGAAAAAAGGAATCGACAACGGCTGCCGTGACAATATTCCCGATGAGATGGCAAATGAGGCTATCTTAAAAGAGATCAAATCCGTGAAGGAGCAGATCGATACCTGCCCCGCAGACCGTACCGAACTGTTGGAAGAATATAAGAAGCGCTATGAGATCATGAGCGAGTTCGCTCCCAAGATGCTCTCCGCTGAGGAAGTGAAGGCAATTCTGGAAGAAAAGTTCGCTGATGTTCTGGCTACCAAAAATAAAGGTCAGATCATGAAGGCTGTCATGGGCGAATTAAAGGGCAAGGCTGACGGCAAGGTGATCAACCAGGTCGTTGCTGAGCTGACAAAATAATGTTTTTTACAAAAATAAACGGCTTTCGGAGGAAATCCCCGAAAGCCGCTTTTTATCTAAAACATTATTCCACTACTACGGTACCGTCTTCTTTTACGGTAATATTCATGTCATCCTTCACGTATTCCAGGAACTCTTCCCCCAGACTGTCAATGACAGGCATCTGCACATTGTCAAGCCATACATCTGCCAGAATGGCTCCGGCTGCTGCCAGGGAATCAATGGGTTCGGAAAACAGCATACATGCCGGCTGTCTGTTCATGGAGCAGGCACAGTACAATACCAGTCCACCGGTGGTAGATCCGATGGTCGTCGGCAGACACAATGCCTTGCCCGCCATCTGTTTGCCGTAGAGATCTGGGTTATTCTGATCTCCGCAGGTTGCTTTTTTATCACCGAACTGCAATGCTTTCTGGAAAGATGCCAGTGTGTTCAGACCTCCGTGAGATACCAATGCCTTGGCTGTTACGGTTCCGGAGGCTACGATTCTTCCCTTAAATTCTTTCATTTGTCCGCTCCTCCCTTCGTGATCTGCTCTAAGATCTCAGCATCGGTATAATATCTTGCGCTGGTATAAGTCCGCAGCTTATTGCTGGACGTGATGACCGGCATCTTCTCGCTGAGAGGATTGTTCATATACATTAACGGGCAGATATAAGAAGTAATGACTCCCGTTGCCTTTAACATCTCTGCATAAGGGGTCTCTGCAAATTTTCTCAGTACTGCAGGCGCCGCTGTGAATACGGTAGGAATACATACTCTGGTTCTGCCGGCTTCTTTCAGGCTCTGAGAGATTTTTTCCGTCCAGTCAATGAGCTGTTGTAAGCTCATATGTGGGCATCCCATGAAACACAGCTTCGGCTTTGCATCCTTCTTTTTCCAGATTACCGGGTAGCTCTCATAGACCCTCTGAAGTTCCGCATCATCTACCACGTAGACTTTTGCATCCTCCGCAATCAGATCTTTTCCGTATTTTGCGGCTTCCGGAGTAATATTTTCCACATGATACAGACCTACCGCACCGTTGGAAGCAGTCGCTGCGCCGAAATCCTTCAGATAGGTTTTCGCTGCATCATCCAGTTCGCCGCCCAGCCATTTATCCAGTCCGACGATATAGGGAACATCCGCCATGACTTTCATACCGATGGCAGATCCCAGCAGCTGTGCTTCCGGCTTCTTCGTGGTCTCGATCTTCACGATCCAGGTGGCTTTTCTGCCCTCATCCGTCAGCAGACCGAAACGGGGCACATAGCCTACTACCGAGCCCATGAGGTCAATGATACCGGAGTTACGATTGCATCTTGCCCCCAATACGGAGTTGGCATAGACCACTGCAGAAGACTCGGACCAGGACAGCACCTCTCCCATGGCCGGGGTATTTCCCACTTCTTCCATGTAACAGGTACAGGTATAAGCATCCTTTTCCATGATGCCCAGCTGTGTCAGCTGTTTCTCATAATCATCCTGCTTGGAGTACATGAAATTTTTGAACACAAAATCCTGTAAAAAAGAACTGGGGACATTGGGATCCAGCGGTCTCGGATCGGCGGAGAATTTCTGTTTGGATACGTTGCCGGATTCGATCAGCTGATTCATCAGTTCATACACCGGTGCCAGTGCTTTCAATCCGAAAGATGTTACCAGATGGTTGTATTTACTGGTCACAGGCACCATACTGTCCGCGCCGAACAGCTCGCCGTAACGCACCAGCGTCTGCATGACTTTCGCCAGGGTCTCTCCCTGTTTTCCATCATATATTTCCTGTTGTTCTTTTGTTAAATTCATTGATTTCCCTCCACCTTAAATCTTCATGGCAACTTCATAAGCGCGCCATACGACACTTCGCAGATTGCCTACACCGTTACAGTCACCTACCAGGCTGACATTGCTGCCCTTCGGTGCCAGCGGGTTGGGAATATATCCTGCGGAACTGATCACACTGTCACAGGGAATGGTGATCTCTTTTCCGGAAGCATCTTTACATAGGATGCTGTCATCCTTTACTTCCTGCAGCGTAGTCTCCAGATATACCGGTACTTTCTTCCAGGCGAACCACTCTCTCAGGTAGGAACTGTTGGCGAGACATACTCCGGTCTGCGCAATCAGATCATCCTTCATTTCCACAATGACAGGCTGTTTGCCCTGCAGTGCCAGTTCGTAAGCGATCTCACAGCCGGTCAGTCCACCGCCGATGACGGCAACCTTTTCTCCTACGGGAGTGCCGGTAAGGTATTCACAGGCCTCGATCATCTTCTCATGACCGGGTACTTTTTTCAGTACTCTGGGCACGGATCCGGTGGCAATGATCACGGGAGCGCCGGCAAACGGTTCGATGCTATCCACTTTTTCATTGTAATGAATCTCGATTTCCAGATCTACCATCTGCTTCCGATACCAGGTCAGCAGATCCCGCAGTTTTCCCTTATAGCTTTCCGCGCTGGCGGCAATAAATGTTCCGCCCAGGTAATCTGTCTGCTCATGAATAATCGGCTCATGTCCCCGCAGTTTCAATACTCTGGCAGCCTCCATACCGCCGATACCGCCGCCGATGATATGTACTTTTTTCGGACTGGTGGTGGGTACGATCTTGTGTTTCTCCCACTGCATGGTCTCCGCATTTACCGCACAGCGTGCCAGATGCAGGGAATCGGACAATGCCTGATCATTGGGAACTCCCTTATAATGACACATGTTGAAACAGCCGTTGTGACACAGAATGCAGGGACGGATATCGTCCTCCTTATCATTCATCAGCTTGGTCACCCATTCCTGATCTGCCAGGAACTGTCTGGCGAATCCGGCACCATCGATCCGCCCGTCTGCAATGGCTGCCGCAGCAGTCTCCGGATCCATACGTCCGGCACAGACCACAGGGATATCCACGAATTTACGAATATGCGCTACATCCTCCAGATTGCAGTTCTCGGGCATGTAGATAGGCGGATGTGCCCAATACCAGGCATCGTAAGTACCATTATCGCAATTTAACATATCGTAACCGGCATCCTGCAGATATTTTGCTGCTTTTTCGGATTCTGCCATATCACGGCCTGCCTCTGTGAAGTCCTCTCCCGGAAGTGCACCCTCACGGAAGCCCTTGGTCTTGGATTCCACGCTGTAACGAAGAGATACGGGGAAGTCCTGCCCACAGACTTTCTTGATTTCTTTTACGATTTCTACGGCAAAACGATAGCGGTTCTCAAAAGATCCACCATATTCGTCGGTTCTCTTATTCACATATTTCAAGGTAAACTGATCCAGCAGATAGCCTTCATGTACCGCATGGATCTCCACACCGTCCACACCGGCATCCTTTAATAATTTCGCAGTCTTACCGAATGCAGTGATGAACTCCCGGATCTCCTCCACGGTCATCTCACGGGAAGGAACTTTATCTGACCAACGGTTCGGTGACGCGCTGGGTGCGGCTGTAATCTTGTCCAGATCCATAAAAGGCTTGGACAGTACCCGCAGCGCCTTATTGGTGTACAAGGTCTCCATCATCTCACTGATGGTAAAAGATCTGCCGAAACCTGCCGTCAACTGAACGAACAGCTTGGCTCCCGTCTTATGGAATTCCGGCATCCACTTTGCCAGATCCTCATACATCTTTTTCTTCTTGTACAGCCACTGTCCGTACATGGGATTGTACACCGGCTGACATCCCGGAAGTACCAGGCCGCAATTATTCTTCGCTACCTCCAGGATAAATTTCGCACCATCCTTGTCGAAATGGTTCACTTCCATCCACCCCAACAGATTCGTGCCACCCATGGATGTCAGAACAATGCGATTCTTGATCTCGCAATTTCCGATCTTCCATGGTGTGAACAACGGTTCCAACTGTTGTTTCATCTTAACTCCTCCTTTGCCTTCTCTCTTCTCTCTTGTTTATTCTGCAGTATAGGGGTTCGCAAACATAGCTACTCCCTGCGTCATTGCCAATATATCCTTATCCCCATACACACTCACTGTTCCTGTGTACTTTTGATTCTCTGCAATCTCCGGAATGTAATCCACACCGACACCGATCACCAGTCCGTCCTCATCCAGCAGGCATACGGTAATTTCGGCATCCGTGCATGCAGTTCCATCGGATGTATAGAAAGAATACTCTACATTGAGACATTCATCCGCCGGATTTCCGGTAACCTGATAATCTGCCTCCCAGGGCACATAATTTGCGGTGGTTTCCATGGTCTCACATTCGGTCCAGTTCACACGGCCGTCCGGCATGCTCTGTCCGCAATCAATGACTGCTACTGTTGTATTTCCGGTTCCAATGTTCGGTGCATAAATATAAGTCTCGCCGATCTCGTTTCCCTCTTTGTCCAACGCTACGGCATTCCCGGCAAAAGTCATCTCCTCGTTATACAGATTGGTAATGGCAACCACCAGTCCGTAACTGTCATATTGCATGCAAGGGGTCAGGCTGACTACCAGACCGGGTATGTCATCAAAAATGGAATAGCTGACTCCCCAATATACATTGGCATAATCCGTGTCCAAAGATGCCAGCAACGATAATGCGTCCTGATCATCTACCGCCGTATCGCCGTCGGTCCATGCATTTTCCGTTTTCTCTTCCTTGCTTTTTCCGCTCTCTGAAATCTCCTCCTGCGAAACGGTGTCCGTTTGTGCTTCACTGCTTACGCTCTCTGTGCTCTCCCCGGTCGTCTGGGAACCCACCGTACTTTGCTTTCCGCAGGCGGCAAACATACACGTAGCAGCCAGTACAACTGCCATTACAGATATTTTTTTCATGCTCTTTTCTCCCTCATTCTTTCCTCATATTTTGTTGTTTTATCAACAACTATTTTAACAGACTCTATGTAACTTGTCTACTCTGCCTTCCAAAGGTCTCCCCATACGGAATCACACAAATTGACACAGTATTCTCTGGAAAAGTCGGGATCCTGGGATATAATCTCATTTTCCTCTGCCAGGCCTTCCGGATAATCCTCCAGAAAATATGTCGTCACACCGCCCGGGCCGGAGGTTACATGGCTGACCAGAGGCGTCACCCCGTAATCCGCAATTTCCACCTCTCCATCCTCATTTTTTGTGAGTGTGACCTCCGCCATGCCGCCCACCATGCGGTTGGCAACACCCTCTCCGGTACCGGAAGTCCAGTTCACAAAGTTCCCCAGAGAATAATAGACCAGCATCTCATGCCCACTCTCTTCATCCGTCACCCATTCTATCGGCTCAATGACATGTGGATGCGTACCCAAGATCAGATCCACCCCGTTTTCCGCAAATATTTTCGTCCATTTCTCCTGTGATGCATCCGGGGTCAGCCGGTACTCCGTTCCCCAGTGTGGACATACTATCGTGAAATCCGCCAGTTCCTCTGCCCTCTGAATATCCGCAGCCACCTGTTCTTCCTCCAACAGATCCACCGCATAGGGCATATCCGACGGCAGGGAAATACCGTTGGTTCCATAGGTGTAATTCAAAATGGCGATACGCATATCCGGCAGTTCTATGATTGCGGGGTCTGCACCGCAGGATGTGGAAGTATCCGCAGTATCATGAATGCCGAGGACTGTAATCTCCGGGTACTCCGTCCGCCAATGCTCTGCACAATTTACCAGTCCCGTACGTCCTTTATCCATGGCATGATTCGTGGCATGACAAATCACATCAAATCCGGTCTCTGCCAGCGAATCACAGAGGCTGAAATCCGCATTGAAACAAGGATAACCGGAAATGCCCAGATCTGCTCCGCCGATGATCACCTCCTGGTTCACCAAGGCCAGATCCGCTGCGGCGATTGTCTCTTTGGTATGTTCAAACAGAGAATCGTAGTCGTAACTTCCATCCGGTTGGTGGCAACTTTCCTCCACCGGGGTATGAAGAAGCACATCCCCTACCATGATGATCTTATATTTCGGTGTGACGTCCGATGATGGTTCTTCGGACACTGCTGTTGTTTCCTCCGCTGATACTTCTGCGGACTCTTCAATTCCCTGAACCGGCTCGCCGGTAACTGCCATGACACTTTCCTGTGATGCTACGCCATTCGTAGTTAATACCTGATCCGGTAGCTCTACTTCCGACTTTGCACAGGCGGAAAATAAGGCAATACTTAATATGCACGCATTGAAAATCACTCTTTTTCTTCGCATCTTCTACTTTTCTCTCCTTCTTTGGTACATATTATAGCATACATGCATCATGTATATTCGTTTCCAGCTTCTGTTTTAATGCTTTTAGCAGCTGTTCTCTTTTCTTTAATTCTTCATATAATAAATCTTTTATAACCTTTTCCGGCCGTCCATATCCATGGAACTCAATAATCCCGAAAAAATATAACAATCCGTTGCGATATTTTACATTAAATTATATAAAATCTTGAAATCTTCGGCACAGAATTGTGCCTAAAAGTGTGTTAAAAGAAAAATCTGAATCTATTGAAAAAACTGGGGAAGTACAAGTACTTCCCCAGAATAAAAGCTATATACTATCTATCAAAGATTACTCGATGATGGTAGCTACACGGCCGGAACCAACGGTTCTACCACCCTCACGGATAGCGAAAGTAAGACCCTGCTCCATAGCGATGGGATGGATCAGTTCGATGGTCATTTCTACGTTATCACCAGGCATGCACATCTCAACACCAGCGGGCAGTTCGCAAACGCCGGTAACGTCGGTGGTTCTGAAGTAGAACTGAGGACGATAGTTGTTGAAGAAAGGAGTATGACGTCCACCTTCATCCTTGGTCAGAACGTAAACCTGAGCGGTAAACTTTCTGTGGCAGGTAACAGTACCGGGCTTAGCCAGGACCTGTCCTCTTTCGATTTCAGTTCTCTGGATACCACGAAGCAGAGCACCGATGTTATCACCAGCCTGTGCCTCATCCAGCATCTTACGGAACATTTCGATACCGGTTACAACGGTCTTCTTGGTCTCTTCCTTGATACCAACGATTTCAACTTCATCATTCAGATGCAGAACACCACGCTCTACACGACCGGTAGCAACGGTACCACGACCGGTAATGGTGAATACGTCCTCGACGGGCATCAGGAAAGGCTTATCAGTATCACGCTGAGGATCAGGGATATAAGAATCTACAGTATCCATCAGTTCCATGATCTTGTCGCCCCACTCGCTGCTGGGATCTTCCAGAGCCTTCAGAGCGGAACCCTTGATGATAGGGCAGTCGTTGAAGTCGTACTCTTCCAGCTGCTCGGTTACTTCCATCTCAACCAGCTCGATCAGCTCGGGATCGTCAACCATATCACACTTGTTCAGGAATACGATGATGTAAGGAACGCCTACCTGACGGGACAGAAGGATGTGCTCCTTGGTCTGAGCCATAACACCATCAGTAGCAGCTACAACGAGGATAGCACCATCCATCTGTGCAGCACCGGTGATCATGTTCTTAACGTAGTCAGCATGGCCCGGGCAGTCAACGTGTGCATAGTGTCTCTTCTCGGTCTGGTACTCGATGTGAGCGGTAGAAATGGTGATACCACGCTCTCTCTCTTCGGGAGCCTTATCGATGTTATCGAAGTCAACCTTCTCGTTACCAGGTACTCTCTCGGAAAGAACCTTGGAGATTGCAGCGGTCAGAGTGGTTTTACCATGGTCAACGTGACCGATGGTACCAATGTTACAATGGGGCTTTGTTCTGTCAAATTTAGCTTTAGCCATTATTTAAGTCCTCCTTAAAATAATTAAACAGTTTCGTAGTTTTATTTTTTTAACTCGCTACCTCTGATTATATTAAATAATCAGAGGTTTTTCAAGTTATTTTTATTGATTTAGCGCTTATTTCGCCTTTGCAGCAAGAACCTTTTCCTGAACGTTCTTAGGAACGGGCTCGTACTTATCGAAGAACATGGAGTAGTTACCACGACCCTGGGTCTGGAACGCAGGTCTGTGGAGTAACCGAACATCTCAGCAAGGGGAACGAAAGCCTTAACCATCTTACCACCGCCGATGTCTTCCATACCTTCTACACGACCACGACGGGAGTTCAGATCACCGATTACATCGCCCATGTATTCCTCAGGCATGGTAACCTCAACCTTCATGATCGGCTCAAGCAGTACAGGAGCTGCCTTCTGCATTGCTTCCTTGAATGCCATGGAACCTGCAATGTGGAATGCCATCTCGGAGGAGTCGACCTCATGATAGGATCCGTCATATACGTTCGCATGAACACCCAGTACAGGGAATCCACCTAAGATTCCGGCCTGAGCTGCTTCCTGAATACCTTCACCTACTGCGGGGATGTATTCCTTAGGAATAGCACCACCGACAACGGTAGATTCGAATAACAGGGTAGGAGGATCGTTGATCAGAATGTTTGCCTTCGGATCGAAGTCAAACTTCTCACAGTTAGCTTCCAGGGGCTCAAACTTAACTTTACAATGTCCGTACTGTCCACGACCACCGGACTGCTTAGCGTACTTGGAATCCACTTCAACAGCCTTGGTGAACGCTTCCTTGTAAGCAACCTGAGGAGCACCTACGTTAGCTTCTACATGGAACTCACGAAGCAGACGGTCAACGATGATCTCCAGATGCAACTCACCCATACCGGCGATGATGGTCTGACCGGTTTCCTGATTGGTATGAGCACGGAAAGTAGGATCTTCTTCTGCCAGTTTTGCAAGAGCTTCACCCATCTTACCCTGACCGGCTTTGGTCTTAGGCTCGATAGCCAGCTCGATAACGGGCTCAGGGAACTCCATGGACTCCAGGATTACAGGGTGCTGCTCATCACAAATGGTATCACCGGTAGTGG
>JBNMJR010000045.1:0-12895 GCA_050873925.1 Acetatifactor sp. | reverse complement strand
TTTACGGCCACTGTGGGATTGGCAAAGCTGTTCTCATAATTTTCCGGTAAAATATCTTCATACAGAGCGTGGTTGCGCTTCTGTAATTCTTCCAAAGCAGCAGTGTTCTGCTTTCCCTGCTCCAGGAACTGTCTGGTATCCTCGATCAGCAGTAAAAACTTTGCTACTACTGTAAAATACTCTTTCCAGGGCTGCAGTTCTTCCCCCTGCCAGTCCTCCCCGGGGATCTCCCGGATCCGGTCTAACGCCAGTTCCAGACGTTCCAGTAATAATTCTCTTTCTTCCATAGATCTGTTTGCTCCTTCTATTCAATAACTGCTGTGTGATCCAATGTCTCTGTTCCGGAGTATCCGTTACAGACGGCTTCCCAGATACAGTAAAAAACTGACGCCTCCGAGGGAGACGACATTCAGTATCGTTCCCAACACGGGAAAGATCCGGTAAATATCTTTTTCCCGAAGAGTCAGAATTCCCAGGATCAGTCCGATCAGGGAATAGATGGTGGCCAGTACACCGGTAACGCCGTATCCGCCGTGCATCACACCGCCCTGGCTGTAGGACAGATACGTCACGATTCCCAGTGACACCAGACTGATGACACCCAGGATAGTCGACATGATCGCCCTGTTCGAATGTTTTTTATTCGTAAAAATGTAGTTCTTTTTCCGCATACTATTTTCAAGCCTTTCAGTAACCTGCAATCCCCCATGGAACCCGAAAAGGGCACTTCCGGTATGGAAATGCCCAATTTTCACGCCCTGACGGCGTTTTCCTTCTCATTTGTGATCAGAACAGAATACGTGATTTGCCGGATACCAGCTTGCCGCCGCTGATGATCAGCAGCACACCCGCCGCAATTCCGACTACCAGAGAAATGACTCCCAGTACAATATTCAGAGCACCTGCTCCACGCATGATCTTATAGATTTTCTCTTCCATGGAATCCTCCTGTCTTCTATCCAAAACTTTTCGAAGCCACACGATTAAGCACCGTATACGGCATAATATTCATCAATCGCCTTCTTCAGAGTATCGTCAATATATACCTGTCCCTTGTAAGGCTTGTTGTACAGATGGTCGATGACATCCTGCATGGTTACGATGGCATGTGCATCAAATCCGTACTTTTCCTTGATTTCTTCCAGTGCGCTGACTTTGCCGCCCAGTCCCTTTTCCATACGATTCAGGGATACCATCAGGCCAACGATCTCTACATTGGCTGCTCCTCTTACCTTGGGAACGGTCTCTTCCATAGATTTACCGGAAGTGGTAACATCCTCGATCATGATGACTCTGTCGCCGTCTTTTAAAGAGCTTCCCAGGAAGCTTCCTTTATCTGCGCCATGATCCTTCTCTTCCTTGCGGTCGGAACAGTAACGGACCTCTTTGCCGTATAATTTGCTGTAAGCCACTGCAGTTACAACACTGATGGGAATTCCCTTATAGGCAGGTCCAAACAATACATCAAAATCATCACCATAGGTATCGTGAATTGCTTTCGCATAACTCTCGCCCAGCTTCATCAGCTGGGAGCCGGTGACATACGCACCTGCGTTCATAAAGAAAGGAGACTTTCTGCCGCTCTTTAAGGTAAACTCGCCAAACTTCAATGCCTGACAATCCACCATGAATTCAATAAATTCCTGCTTGTACTGTTCCATTGTATCTAAAAACCTCCGTGATTTTCCTATCTTTGTCAGTTCTGCCCTTTATCATACCATACTTTTTTTTAACATTCAAGGAACAAAGATTTCATCAGTATCCCGGAGCACTTTTTTGATCATATCGATCACTGTATTACAGTTCAAAGCTCTTATAAATTACGATCTTCGCCCTGTTCTTTTTCATATCTACCACAATGTCATCTGCCAGATTGGCAACAATGGATTTTTCCAGTTCATCCCATTCCTCGGATTCCTCAGACACTGCTGTCTCATACTCCTTGAGAGACCAGGCAATGGATTCCGTATTGGTCACACAGCCTGCATACATATCTCCCAGACAGGTACTGCCCATTCCATTCTGAATGCCGTACTTTTCCAGTTCTTCATAATGATCCATACAGTTTTCAAACAGATTGCGAATCTTCCCCATGACACCGGTGGCCGCCGCATTCTGCCCTTTTGAAGAAATGCTTAACAGCTGTTCTCTGGCCTTCTCGTTCTCCGGTTTTTCCATCTGCAAATACAGACGGAAATTATTGTCTTCTGCTTCGATCCAGAATAATCCCTTATACTCTCCGGCAATGCTTTCCACCATTCCGGTCAGTTCTTCCGCCAGCAGTCGAAGCTGCAGTTCCTGCTCGTGTTCCAGTTCACAATACTGTGCCGTTTTCTCCACTTCTCTCAGTACCTTGTCACGTCCTTGCTTTTTATATAAATAACAGGTATTGCTCCTCATATGTATTCTCCGTTTCCGCGCTGCCGCTTTTATGATATTCCTATTTTATCACAAAACAATCACTGCGGAAACTGTCTATTCTCTGTTTTTTAATACTTCCGCCGGCACCAGCTTGTTCAGCTTTCCCACCAGCAGAAAATTGATCACCAGATAGCAGATCAGGATGCCTCCATAGATCATGCCGTACAGCTGCGGCGGGAACTGTAAGTCCATTCCGATGGCTACGTTGGAGATAAAGTACGGGAAAAGCAGATCCATGGACCATTTTGCCACCGGTACTCCCAACAATGCTCCCAACATTATAATATAGAAGTTCCCGTCCAGATACAGTCTGCGGATCTCTCCCTTGCGGTAGCCGAAGACCTTCATCAGGGAAATGGAGAACGCGGAACGGTCGATCATCACCTTCATCATCAGATACATGACGATCATGAAGATCAGTGCGGAGATGGCCGCCAGCATACTGACCATAGGTCCCATCATATCCGTAAATATCTGAGAGCTTTCCTCCACATTTTCTCTGGATACCGTGGAGTAGAGTCTGCCGTTGTCGATGTCCAATGCATGATCGGCGAATACTACATTATAATAGTCGTCTTCCTGATCAAACAGCTCCTGCATGGCATCCCGGTCTAAAAACACATAGACACCGGAGGCAAAATGCACGATATCTTTGACCGTAAACGCATAATCTCTCTCGTTCACCTCATCGGAAAGCACCAGTTTGTCACCGACCTTCACGCCGAATTTCTGTGCTGCGGCGCTGGAGATCACGATCTCATTTTTCTTATTGCTGGTCTCCACCGGAAAATACGGGTTATCCTTATCGATTCCCAGAACCGTCACATCCAGATTGTAACCGTAGGCCTCTTTTTTCAGGCTTTCCGCATAAGCGGGAGTGCCACCCTCCGGCACCTCCTCCGTGGGATATTTGTAAGTATACATATACGCATAGGTTGTCTCATCCAGGCAGGCGGTTCCAAAGTTTTTACACAGGACATAGCAGTCTGCCGAGATCATGAGCACTAACAGGCAGATAAACATACCGATCACCACTGCCACGGCGGAGCGCATCTCCCGAAGCAGCTGTCGGATCTGGAATCGGTGAAGGAACTTCATATTTCCCAGATTTACGTCCTGTATTCTGCCGGCTCTCCCTGCGGTCTGTTCGTTCCGAAGCAGTGACAGTGCCGTGCGCTTCAATTTCTTGCTGATCACCAGGCAGTTCACCGCAGCGGCCGTCACCGGCGGCATGACCAGACTGTAGACCAACAGATAGGCCGGAGTCACGATTTCCATGGGCGGCAGGGAAAAATACACGATGCTGTCCTGCATCTGCCAGCCGGTGCCATACTTCGAAAAGCCCAGAACACAGCCGACCGCACCTCCTAAAAAGGAGATCATCATAGGATTGAGCAGATAATGGAACAACAGCTGCCCTCTGGTCACACCCAAAGCGTACAGCGCACCGATAACGCTACTTTCTTTTTCAATATTATGTACCACAAATACGGAGATCACGTAAGTGAACATAACCATCAGGATAATACCGGATACAATACCTGCGTATTTATTAATCACCACATCTCCTGTGGCTGCGTCAATTCTGGGATTATCCCCTGCCACCAGAAACTGTGTCAGATTGTCGATGTCAAAGGTAAAATACTCATCGATCATGTCATTGGCTTCCTCCTGCAGTTCCTGCACGCCATCCCGCAATTCCCTGCTGCCATCGGCAATCTCATCCACTGCATCCGTATAATCGATGATTCCTTCCCGGAAATCCTCCAGATCCGCCAAAGTATCCTTCGCGTCCTTCAAAGAATCCCGCAGCCTGGCATCCACACTGCTGCCCTCTGCCATCAGCCGGTCCAGCTCTTCCTTATAATTGTCGGCCGTCAGTTCTACCTGAATATCACTTTCTTTCAGCTGCGCCTCCACCATATCCATGAGCGCATCCACTACGGCATCCGTGCCGTCTACCAGGGGCTCACCGGCCGTGTAAAGCACGCTCAGTCCCTGGAACAGTTCCTGGGATCCGCTGGCTGCTTCTCCGACACCCGCGGTGTATGCTTTCACACCGTCCCGAAACTGTGCCACGGTATCCAGCTGGCTTTTCACTGCGGACAGCTGTGCCGCTGCCTGGGATGCCCCCATCTGTGTGAACACAGCCGCCAGCTGATCCAGCTGCTCTCCGTAGCCGCCGGCCGTCAGCCCGGGAAAGGTGATTCCATACGCAGCATATGGCTCCAGTTGTGCCTGCAGCTGTTCATTCACCATGCCCAGAATAGCATTGAAAATGGCATCGGCTCCCTGATTCAGTGCAGCACTGTTTCCTGTGATCTGACTCATGCCGCCCACCAGCGCTCCTCCGCCGGCAGAAGCTGCATTGACCCCATCCGTATAGGATATCACCCCATCCCGGAACTCCTGCAGATCTTCCAGAGACTTCTTCGCATCCTGCAGATCCTGCCGCAGGGATGCGGTGTAGTCATGGGGATTTGCAATCATGGCATTCAGTTGTCGTTCATAATTTCCGGAAGTCAGTGTCACCTCCACTCCGGCATCCTTCAGGCTGTCATTCACCTGTTCCAGCATGGCATCAAATAATTCATCCGCCGCATCCGTCAGTTCCGCATTGTGATCCGCCAGTTCATCCACACCGTCCACCAGTTCGTCCACGCCGTCCAGAAGCTCCTGAATGCCATCCTGAATATCGTTCTTCGTCTCTTCCGCATCATTTAACATTTCCAGAAAATACGTATCCGTCACCTTGCTGCGATCCAGTTCGAAGGACTGTAACAGTTCCTTCAGTTCCTGATCTGTCATGGCATCATTCAGCAGATAGGTGTATGTATAATCCTCCGTCCGGAAATTCTGTCCGCCTGCTTTCAGGGCCTCGTAATCCTCTGCCGTGACAAATCCGAAGCCGAACAGATTGCTGTCCACGGTGGTATCCGATGTTTTCTCAAAAGCAGCATCGTAATCCGGCGTGCTGCCGATTCCGGCAACGGTGAACTCTTTTCCACCCACGGTAAAGATATCTCCTAATTGCAGCTCATGTTTTTCCGCATAATGCTGTTCCAGAAGGATTTCTCCCTGTGCCGGGATTTCCTTACCTTCTGCCGGAACGAACAGATCTACCGATTCTCTTGCCTGATAGACGCGGAATGTGGACAGTCCCAGATGAAAATCCAGGGAAAAATCCTTCTGCAGTGTCACACCCATTTCGGTGATCTGTGCAATCTCTTTTTCAGTCAGGGGAACAAAGACACCAAACTGTCCGTCTTCTCTGTGATGGATGCGTCCGCTCTCCTTCGTCCCCTGCATAATGGTCTCGGCGGCTCCCACAATAGCCACCACCATATACATCACCAGTGCCACCAGGAAAAACAATGCCAGATACCGAAGCAGGTTTTCCCGGATATCCCGAAGTACTCGTTTGCTCAATATCCTCTGCATCTTACAAATCCTCCAGTTCTGCCGCAGGAACCCGTTTCTCGTTCCGGTAGTTCTTGCTGATCTGTCCGTCCTTGATCATAATGACCTGATGTACCATATTTTTAATGGAATTGTTATGGGTAACAATGAGCATCGTAGTGCCATATTGTCTGTTGATATCCTCCAGCAGCATCAGGATGTCCCGGGAAGTCCTGGAATCCAGTGCACCCGTAGGTTCATCACACAACAGAAGGCTTGGATTCTTGATCAGGGCTCTGGCAATGGCGCAGCGCTGCTGTTGTCCGCCGGACAGCTGTGCCGGAAACTTGTTCTGATGCTCCGTCAGTCCCAGTACCTGCAGCAGTTCCTCCATATTTAAAGGATTCTTCGTCAGATACTGACAGACCTGAATATTTTCCTTCACCGTCAGATTCGGCACCAGATTATAAAACTGGAAGATAAAACCCAGCTTGTCCCGACGGTAATTGGAAAGTGCCTTGCTGTTAAGCCCCGCCACTTCTTGTCCCTCCACAACGATGGAACCGGAATCCACCGTATCCAGTCCGCCGATGCAGTTGAGCAACGTGGATTTACCGGAGCCGCTGGTGCCCTGGATGACACACATCTCACCCTTTTCCACTCCTGCGGTGATTCCCTTTAATACCTGTACATAACCGCCGCCTTCTCCATAGCTCTTCTTCAGATCCTTTACTTCCAGATACATATCCTGCCTCCTCATTGTTAATGATAATGATTTTCATTAACATAACACTGTTATGTTAATGTTCTGAAACAGCACCCCTGGGAAGTTCCAATCCCTTTCGGGGTGCATTGTATTTTAGCTTTCTGTCATGATGCCCATCCATCCGCGGACCAGATATCTGGTCAGGGCATCCACATGCTTCAGTGCCACACTTTCTTCTGTCTCATGCAGAAACAGGTGTACAAAAGTATCTACCATAATATGGGCCATCCAGTGTGTCATGTAATCGTCGATCCGCGGTTTCCCGGTGGCATTCGTCACCATATCGCATAATCTGCGATACTGCTGCTCCGAGATATCCACGACTTCATCCAGACAATTTTCAAAACGAGACCCCTGAGATTTCGTCAGGAGCAGTAAAAAGGCCTCCCGGTTCGCATACATCTGCCGGATGATCTGTCTGGATGCTTCCAGATCTCCGTCATCCGCAATATCCAACTGTGCCACCTGGCCCTCATTGCGCATCTCTGTGGCATAATGTTCTTCCATTGTCCCATACAGCTGTCGCAGCGGTTCCTCCACCAGTGCCGCCAGCAGGTCTTCCTTATCCTTGAAGAAAAAATACAGCGCCCCCGTCGTCACTCCGGCTTCTTTACAGATATTCCGCAGGGAAGCTTTCATATATCCTTTTTCCAGGAACTCTTTTTTGGCACATTCCAGAAGGTGTTGCCTGGTTTCTTTATTGTCGTTTTGGTTTTCCTGTTTTAAGGGCATTACAATCCTTTCTTAGAATAATACGATTCCTCCGCTCTACGGGCTCTCGAAATCGTAACGCCCATTCGCAATTCGGACTGTTGTCCTTCTTGCGCATGTTCGTTTACTCCTCTCATAGAAAGCATCCCCCGCCTGCAAGCAGTCGGGGATGTTTTCTATGGAGGAGCTTATTCTATCATATGTTCACTCGTTCACATAACATCGTTATGTCTGCATTATAAATAAAAACAGGATTGCTGTCAACCCTGTTTTCATTTTCGTCGTTTCGCTTTATTTTGTTTTCAGCTGTTCGATCTTTTCCTGTAAATCCGCAATGGCTCTCTGGCTGTTCTTAATGGTCTCACACTGCTTCTCAAAAGGAGGCTCCGGCATGTCACTGTACTGCTCAAAATAGATCTTGCCGATCTCCAGATAGTTCTTCTTCATAACTTCCTCGCAGGTAGAGATCTGGCTCTTCAGATTTGCAATGGCTGCCAGTTCTTTTGCCTTGTCTGCCGCTACCTTTCCCTTTTCGGTGATGGTGTCACCGATCTTCTCTATAATATCCATCGTATGATCTCCTTTCTCTTCCAGCGTTTCACTACTGTGCCTGGCGCTTCAGCACCTCACGCGCAAAATTGCTCTGAACAGTTATATTGTACCTTTTTCCGGATAATGCGTCAAGCGTAAGCGCTACTTGCACATTTCCGGCCGTCTGTGCTATAATCGCATTGTAATTCCATAGGAGGTGACATCATGCAGCCGCTACAGCCGCTATATACAACTTTAAAAGTCAATAACGAAATTGAATTGTGCGAAGTATCCGATCCCGATTGCAAGCAGCTCATCGAGAGAGCTCTTTTGAAAAATCGGATTTCTTATTATATCCGCTGGCCGAAAGCTTCTTTCTTCAGCAGAAAAAAAGATGCCTGCATCATTTGCATTAATGATAATGTAAGAGATGCTGCGGAAGAAATTGTCCGCGGCATCTGTGATGAATCCGGATACAATGTGCGCTTTATTTTGAAGCACTCTTCTAATAGCTATTTGTAATTTCATAAATACATAGTCAGATATTTTTGTTTATTAATTGACATTTTCTTCCTTATAGTTCATAATTACAGTATCATTTTAACACAAAGGAGGGGTTTTCTAAATGGAAAAACGTATTAACAAGCATGTATTTGCCTGGGTATTTTGCTTTTTGCTTGGGGAATTGGGTATTGACAGATTTGTCAGAGGTCAGGTTGGTCTCGGAATTCTGAAACTCATCACCGTTGGTGGTTGTGGAGTCTGGAGTCTGGTGGACTGGATCATTGCTCTTACAAAAGCTTATGGTTCTGCTTATGCCGGTTCCGATGAAGTTGTATTTGTAGACGGAAAATATACCGTATAAAGTAAAAGTCTTAAAAGCTTTTGTCGTTTCCGGCAAAAGCTTTTTTGATTTTATCGATTGTGAATCATGAAAAAG
Source organism: Acetatifactor sp. (assembly GCA_050873925.1). Classification (GTDB taxonomy): domain Bacteria; phylum Bacillota; class Clostridia; order Lachnospirales; family Lachnospiraceae; genus Acetatifactor. The sequence continues at coordinate 4,127 of JBNMJR010000045.1, read as the reverse complement.
AATGTAAAATATATTTTATTCCTTATTTTGATTATTACTATGCTCTTGTTATTCCTGTGGATTATGGGCTATCAATGCCCTCTGCTTTTCTTTTTTGGTATTCCATGCCCTTTTTGCGGAATGACCCGGGCTTTTTTATGTGTCTTAAGAGGAGATTTCCTTAACGCCTTTTATTTTCATCCGCTGTGGCCCGTGGTATTGGGTCTGTTTATTATTTCCATTCTCAACAGCTTCCGGATTCTTCACTTATCGGATAAGTGGATCAATAATGGAGCCCTGGTCATCGGAATCCTGTTTTTCGTATGTTTTACTCTAAGACACATGGCACATTCACCCATCATACAAATCGATCTCACAAAAGGATTTCTGTATTCCGTATTGTTTTCATAAAAAAGGAGCTGTAAAAACAGCCCCTTTTCTCTGTATCCGCATCAGTCAAAGTCAAATTTGGTGTAACGCTCATACATAGCGCCGTAACGGAATCTTGCCATTTCATTTTTCTTCAGGACATCTTCCTCGGATCCTCTGTACTGACAACGCAGGCAGTAGTATTCCTTTTTATCCTTATCGTAGAACATATCCATATCGATATCTCTCATGAAGCAAGAGGGACATCTGTAGTTTAATTTGCCTTTTCCAGCTTGAGCCATGTTGCAACGACCTCCTTATCCTTGATCTTGGAATTGTAACCCAGTGTAAACATCGGGGAGAATGCGTATCCTTCCTTCACGTATCCGACAGCGCCTTCCGCATTGGTGCTCATGGAGACAGCGGTCTCGATCTGAGGGATGACAGCTCTTACTTCGTCAGCCTCTGCCTTCTCCATCTCACGGCACTTGTACTCGTAATCCAGAGTCTCTACCTCGTTGCCCTTCTTCGTGCTTAAGGTGATTCCCAGCATGTCCTCGGAGTACTCTGTGGTACCGTAACATGCTACGATATACTCGTTCAGTTCTACCTCTGCATTCGGATCACTCATCTCCAGGATCTTACGCTCGATCTTGATGGCAGAGCTGCCTTCCTCGAAGGAAACGATGGTCTGTAATTTTACGGTCAGATCGTAGAACTCGATATCTACGGGATCCAGTGTCAGGATTCTGGTGTTACCTTCCTGAGAGAAATGAGCCTTGGTACGGCACAGGCACAGATCCACTTCTTCGCCGTTGTGTTTTAACTTGGCACTTCTTACGGTACCTTCTCCTGCATAGTGGGTGAAGTAACCTGCACGGTACTTCTCCTGGATCAGGAAAGGATAGGAAGCATCGGTCACATGCTTGGTTCCGATACCTACCGGCCACTCCAGCTTGGCAGCATAAGGACGCAGATCCACGATGGCACCACCCTGATCCATATTCACGCAGGCACGCATGAAGGGATCGCAGTACCAGAACAGCTGCTTGTCGGAACCGTACAGAATATCTCTCCACAGAGCACACTCGGGCTCGGTGTAAGTCTTCTTCTGGCGATAGTAATCAGCGAACTCTGCCATGGTCATGTCGGTAAGTTTGCCTTCCTTCTTCAGGTCACCGTAGTACTTCATACCGTCTTCATAGCTCTTCTTCAACAGTTCGTAAGGCTGCTCCCAACGACCCATTTTGTTCAGCCAGCCGGGTCCTACGAACATCATGTTGTATGCATATCCGTTGTTGTACTTCTCCAGGGAACGATACTGATCGATCAGGTTGTACAGGTAAGGATACTCCCAGGTCTTGGTGTCATAGATCATACCACGCAGCACGTTCTGGGGATGGGTTCCGAAGTTGGAGCCGTTGCCGTCATAGCATGCCAGCAGGTCTCTGGACAGGTGAGGGATTGCTACCACACCACTGTCCTCAGCTTCATTGGCTGCAGGTGCATGGGTGTTCTGCTTGGAAGGGATCCAGGGAGCCCAGGGGCCTCCATCCATAAAGGTATACCAGGAGTTGTTGCAGGTATGATATGCCTTGGGGCCTTCCTCCCAACAGGTGGCAACTTCGCACTTCACACTGGGGTAAGTTGCCTTGATGTAATTGGTCAGTTCTGCATCCATGTAGTAAGAACCGGTGGATTCGGGATAGAAACCGAATTTCTCATGGAACTTACCGAATACATCATCCACGATAGACTTCTTGTCTTCCATGGAGAACATCCAGATACAGAAATCCTTGGTCTTGTACTTCTCACGGAACTCTGTGCAGGGCAGTCCTAACAGAGACAGTGCGATTTCATCACCGTATTTCTCGTGATCTGCTTTTGCCAGTGCTACCGCTTCGTCATTGAACAGAGAAGCGTAGGTCATCTGAATGGTGGTTTTTAAACCGTTCTTGTGTGCAGTTTCCTGCTGAAACTTGAAAATATCCAGAGACTCTGTCAGCAGAGCTTTTCTGCCCAGATTCTCTTCTTTGCCGTGTCCGGTTACTTTTTCCGCATACTCGGGAACCATCTCCGGACGGTGAATGATATTCACGATAAACTTATCCATCTTTTCCTCCATCTCGCCATTTGGCATCTTATATAATCCTCCCCGCATTGCGGGAACGAATATCACATTATTTCTGAAAGTCTCTGATTACTTTCAATGCGGGCAGTGCATTTCCGTCATAATCGAACAGTGCCTGATTGGCCCATTCGTTTCCACCGGGACCGGGATCCTGAATATAGTTCAGGGATTCCTCGTTGGCCCAGCCGCAGCCGGGCATCGGGATCCATGCCGGCTCCCAATAGTAGAAGCCCTTTCCTCTGCCCTCCGGAACCTGTGCAATACGTTCCATGACCTTCTGCATAAATGCAGCCTGTCCTTCCGGCGTCATGGGATACTCTACCGCTTCCGCAAGGTGGGGCTTGGTAGCCATGCCCTTGCGCTGTTCCGGTGTCAGCTTCTCTCTGTCGGCATAGTCTTCCATGGTGAAGCCCATGGATACCTCTGCCACAATAACATCCTTCTGATATCTCTGAGAGAGATCGTTCATATTATTTGTCAGATCATCAATGGTTCCATGCCAGAAAGGATAATAGGACAATCCGATGACATCGAAGTCCTCTCCTCTCTGTACATAGGCATCAAACCATTCTCTGCAGCGGGCATTGTTGCCGCCGCAGTCCAGATGAAGCATCACCAGGCTGTCCGGGGATACTTCTCTCACCGCACGGATGCCCGCGCTGATAAAACGGGCAATATTATCCACGTTGTCCCATTTTCCATGGGGCCACATCAGACCATTGGTGATCTCGTTACCTACCTGTACCATCTCCGGAAGCAGATCCAGACGCTTTAACTTTAAAAGGACATCCTTCGTGTAATCATACACATGCTTCTCCAGTGCATTGGCATCGGCATACGCCCACTCCTTGGGAGGGAACTGTTTGCCGGGGTCTGCCCAGAAATCGCTGTAATGCAGATCCAGCAGATAGCTGTACCCCAGCTTTTTGCCTGCGGTAGCCAGTGCCACCAGTTTGGTAAAATCACTGGTACCGGCCCCGTAGGGCTTGCCATCTTCACTGTAAGGATCGTTCCAGAGACGGATGCGCAGAGAGTTGGCACCGTATTTTTTCAGGATCTCCAGTGCGTCCCCCTCTTTGCCTTCGTCATAATACTTTGCACCGAGAGCTGTCTCTTCCGGCAAAGTCGATACATCCATACCTTTGATAAATTCTTCCATACTCTTCCAATTACTCCATTGTATTAGCCCTTAACGGCACCACCGGTAATACCTTCCACATAGAACTTCTGCATGATAACAAACAGAACAGAAATAGGAATGGATACCAGTACACCACCTGCGCAGAACTGTGCGAAATAGGTGTTGATCAGACTCTTCTCCAGCATATTATACAGACCGATAGCAACCGTCCACTGGGAAGAAATGCCTGCATTCAGTAACATCTTTGCATATACGAAATCCATCCAGGGTACCAGGAAGGAACTGATAACCGTATATACGATGATGGGACGGCTCATGGGGATAACGACCTTCCAGAAGATCGTAGCCTCGCTGGCACCATCCAGGTAAGCTGCCTCGCGCAGGGAATTGGGAATCGTATCAAAGAATCCCTTTGCGATCAGATAGCCCAGGCCGGATCCTGCGGAATATACCAGGATCAATCCCATGTGGGTATTGGTCAGATTCAGAGTCTTCAGGATGAAGTAC
>JBNMJR010000044.1:0-13055 GCA_050873925.1 Acetatifactor sp. | reverse complement strand
TGTTTATGAAGCAAATGTAGAGAATCGTATGACCCGTCTTATGGCGGTCTACGAGGGCTGGCAGGATCTGGACAAGATCGGTAATATCCGCAGTCTCCGGGATTATTATGCATACTGGGCATTCGAATGGGATGCTTTTATCGTACATTTCGGCGGTCCGTTTTTCATCAACGAGCTGCTGGAGGAACCGGATACACAGGATATCGACGGTACGTCCGGCAGTGATGAAGCCGCCTTTTTCCGTACCACCGACCGCAATAAGCCTCACAATGCGTATGCTTCCGGTGAGGGTCTGCAGAAAGTGATCGAAAAAAAGGGATATTCTCTGGAATACCGTGGTCTCACTGATGAGAATCATTTCCGTTTTGCCACCAAAGCGGAGCCGAATACGCTGGGGCAGTATGGTGCCAAGGCTAAAGATGCCACTTACATCGATATGTCCGGATGCTATCCGCTGACAAGGTGCTATTTTGAATTCAATGAGGATGACGGTCTCTATTACCGCTCCCAGCATCTGTCCGGAAGCACGGACGGTCCGCATATCGACGCTGCCACCGGGGAACAACTGTCGTTCAAAAATATTCTGGTGCAGAATACTTTTCATGAGGAACTGGGGGAAGGTTATCTGGCTTTCCAGTGTCATGATACCACCCGGGACGGCTGGTTCTTCACCAACGGCAGGGGCATTCATGTAAATTGGGAGAAGACCTCCGATTACGATGCCACCAGATACTACGATGACAACGGTGATGAGATCGTCCTTAATACCGGCAAGACCATGATCTGTATTATCGAAGATGGGGATTCCTTTACGTTCCACTAACCAAAAATAGAAAGATAGTTTGGTGTAAAAAGCCTCAAAACAACGAATTCCGTACAAAAAAGTTCCTAAATCAGGAATTTTTGTACGGAATTTCTTTATTTTGCCTGCTCAGCGAAAATAGAGTCTGTTTGCATAGCAAAATCGCATATTTTTGTATTTTTTTCGCCCAAATTGGCGTTTTAAATCCAAACAGAGTTTCCACTAAAAATTTTGAAACAAAGCAAAATAGTGGACTTTCTACTTCAAAAAGGAATTATTTCCACTATTTTAATCAAGAACAAGTCATTTTCAGAAAAGGAATCAAAATTTCTTATTGAAAGGTTACCTTTTCCACCAATTTTATCATTTTAGTACTTTTTTCAGGAAACCCGCAGCCTTACCGAAGACTACGGGTTTCCTGAAACATTTACTTAATTATCTTTCCATTTACAGAATAATTATATTCGCACATTTCACATCGTTGGCGAGGTCGTATACTCTGCCGGTGGTGAGGCCCAAGACTTTCGGGCGGAGCACTGCATTGGGGACGTTCTCCACGACGCGGGCAGTCTCTCCGTTGCTCAGTGCCACATCCGTGCCTACAGGATAGAGAATAACGCTCTCCAGGAAGCACCGCATGACCGTGATATCCAGTTCTTCCGTCATGGACATGATCATTTCCACGGCATCCCTGGGGGAAAACGGCTTCTTATAAGGCCGTTCCGTCACCAGTGCATCGTAAATATCGGAAACGGAGATCAGTCGGGCAAACAGGTCGATCTTATCCCCCGTAACACTCATGGGGTACCCTTTTCCGTTCATTTTCTCATGATGCTGCAACACACCCAGTTTGATCTCCATGGACAGATCTTCCTTGGGCTGAAGAATGCGGTAGCCGTATACCGAATGCTGCTTCATGATGGCAAGTTCTTCATCCGTCAGTCGTGCCGCCTTGTTCAGGATCTCATTGGGTATTTTCGATTTTCCGATATCGTGCAGCAGTCCCGCGATGCCGATCTCGTAGACCTGCTTATCATCCAGTCCGTATTTCCGCGCCACGATCATGGACATGGTCGCCACGTCCACGCTGTGTTTGAAGGTATACTCATCGCTGATCTTCAATGCGCCGATATCCACTGCCACCGCGTCATTATCCTCAATGGCCCGCAGCAGATCATCCGTAATACTCCGGGAAGCATTGGTAAAATCCGGTGACTGTGTATCCTGATACAGATACTGTACCCCTTGTGCCACACGGCTCCGTACACTCTCGGAGATCTGCACTTTGGCCGGATCCTTCACCTTCACCTGCTCGTATTTTTTCTGCAACGCCGCAGGCAGTTCCTGTGGCTTGTCCGCATCCGCCGGCTTCACATCCTCTGTACCCTCACAGGTATAGATTCCTGTAACTCCCATTTTCTTCAGCGCATCGATATGAAAATCCTCCAGTCGGGTACGTCTGGCGATCAGTACACGACCTGCACGGTCTATGATTGCCTGATCGATCATCATTCCCGGCTGCACAATACGCAACGGAACATATTTCCTCCTGATCATCGGTCCCTTCCCCTTTCCGAATGATTTTGGTTATGCTTTATTGTACCATATCTTCATGAAATCTTAAAGATATCTGTCAAAAAGCTTAAAACTGCTTAAAAGACTTTTTATGACACAATCCCTTATACTCTTCTATAGAAAAAGACGGTTATTTTGTCAAAAAAGGTTCTAACGGGAGGGATTTTTATGAACGCAGGTACAACATATCAGTCTCCGGTGCCGCAGCAACGCCGCAGATCAAAAATCTATGGTCCGTCAGCCCCACTGGTTTCTAACAATGTCCGCCAGAATCTTTGCCGTGCCGTCGATGCCGAACCGGCTGCTGTCGATCATGAGATCCTTATGATCGAAGACACTCTGCCAGCCGGGAATGTAAGCTTTGTGGTAACGGTTTCTGGCAGCGTCCACATCCCGCATCATTTTTTTCGCTGTCTGGGGATCCATCTGCAGATTCTCCACACAGTTTTTCAATCTTGCTTCATCGGGAGCATAGACATACACATTCAGATGATTCGGAAGATCTTCCAGAATATAGTCCGCACAGCGTCCCACGATGATGCAGGAACCCTTGGCTGCAAAGTCCCGGATGATATTTTTCTGTGTGAGAAAGATCTCATCCTTGAGGCTGGACATTCCCATGCCCAGAGGATACTGTCTGCGGAAAAAGGTGGACTTCATGCTCTCTTCCTCATCGCTGATGACGGATACCGGAAGTCCCATACGTTTTGCCGTAGCTTCCACAATATCTCTGTCCATAAATTCAATTCCCAATAGTTCCGACAGCTCCTTTGCAATGGATCTGCCCATACTTCCGAATTGTCTTGAAATCGTGATCACATACTGTTCCATGGAAATCCTCTTTTCTTTTCCTATCTCTCATTTTACCTATTTTCAGATGCGCAAACAGCTATTTTCAAACGTCGGACCAGCAAGGGCCGGTGTGGAAAATGCGATGTATCCGCTTAGTCCGCTGTTACACGTACCGGTCTCTTGCGTCGCTTCTGCATGGAACGTACCACGCAGGACAGTGTGTAGTTGATAATAAAATAAATCAATGCAGCTACACCAAACAGGACAAATACATCCGAAACATTTACATTACCGGTACCGTTATAACGGCTGGCTGCGGAAAGCAGCTGCTTGGTCCGGGCCATCAGTTCAATAGTCGCCACGTTTGCCAGATAGGATGAGTCCTTGATGGTAGTAATAACCTGGCTCAGCAGGGTAGGAACAACATTCCGGTAAGCCTGGGGCAGGATAATATAAATCATGACCTGTACCACATTGAAGCCCTGTGCATGACCGGCTTCAAACTGACCGTGCGCAATGGAGTTCAATCCGCCGCGGATGATCTCCGCGATAACGGAAGAAGTAAACAGGATCAGGGCAACTGCCGCCTTGAACAGCAGCTTGGTCTCTACCGTGGTCAGCCCGAACAGCTTCCGGTTGAACAGCTCCGGGCAGGGGCAGAACACCAGACAGATGAAGATCCACAGCAGCAACGGGGTATTTCGAAATACTTCTATGTATACCGTGGCAAGAATGCCAAATATTTTCGTCTTTTTGCTTGTGCAGTAGTTTCTGCACAGGGCCAGTACCGAACCGATGACAATTCCCAGTACAACAGCGATCAGGGCAATGATCAGAGTGAATACCGTACCTTTGAGAATGTATACCATAACACCTTTCTGGCCCAGAATGGAAAAGCTTGCTTCCAGATTACTCATTGTCCGTCACCGTCCCTTCTGTTCTCTGAAATGTCACCCGCTGGTCTCTCTTCTTCAGATGGATCTCCCAGACACTGGCTGTCTTGGAGAGGGGATAACATATAATGAAAAATAACAGTCCGCTGACCAGATAAGCCGGAGCATAGGCACCGCCGGTATTTTCACCGGTGACAAAGCTGTAAGTCAGCGAGATCAGATCCGCTCCGCCGATAATGTACAGGCAGGAGGTATTTTTGATCAGGTTTACGATCTGGTTCACCATGGGCGGCAGAATGATCTTGATGCTCTGAGGCAGGATGATGTAATACATCCGCTCCACATAAGTGAATCCCTGGGACACAGCCGCCTCGAACTGTCCCTTGGGTACGGCCTCGATACCCGCGCGCACCACCTCAGCCATATAGGCTCCGGTGTATACCCCCAGTGCAACGATACCGGTAGGCAGGATTCCGATGCTGTGACCGGAAAACGCCAATGCATAATAGAAGAAACACAGCTGAAGCAAAATCGGCGTATTCTGCATGATCTCCACATATACCCTGCTGATGGCCTGCAATACCTTTTTCCCGCTGGTAGCCATCAGGCCGAAGATCACACCCAGTACCAGTGATAGCAGGATCGCGAAAAATGCAGTCTCCACAGTATTCAGAAGTCCCAACAGGAATGTGCTCCTGTACGCCCAGACCTTGCTCCAGGCTCTTGCTGAAATAATACCAGACATAGTGTTTCCTCCCAGTTACTTTTTCTTTCCACAGCACCCCTGCCGGACATGCAGTGCCCTGACAGGAGCTGTGGTATTGCCGTTTCTTTTTACTCTAATCCGTTCTCTGCGATCAGACTGTCAATGGTGCCGTCTGCCAGCCATCCCTGTACCAGTTCATCCACATATGCGGAGAAGCCGGAACCCTTGGTGGTAGCAACGCCATATTCCTGAGGAGAGAACTTGTCGTCAATGTAAGAACGTCCGTCTGTCTTGTAAATAGCCAGGATGGACTTATCTACACAGAAGGCATCTACTTCACCGGCACTCAGTGCAGTGGAGATTGCAGGGTAATCATCATACTGTTGGAAAGAAATTCCGGTGGTCCACAATGCGGGATCAAAGGTATCTGCATCAAATCCGCTACCATCGATCAGTCCTGCTTCGATCATCGCCTTTACCAGTGCCTTTGCGGAAGTGGAACCGGAAGATACGCCGACCTTCTTGTCTACCAGATCTGCCAGGGAACTGATGCCGCTCTTATCCTCTACCAGTACGGTTACATAATCGGTAAAATAAGGAGTGGAGAAATCCCAGCTCTGCTTTCTCTCATCGGTGATGGTGAAAGTAGCCAGTACACAGTCGATATCGCCGGAATCCAGAAGCTCGGTTCTGGTAGCTGCGGTTACTGCAGTGAACTCTACATCCACACCAAGGCTTTCTGCGATCTTCTCAGCCAGGCTGATCTCCAGTCCGGAATATTCACCGGTCAGGGTATCCTGGAAGCCAAATCCTACTACTGCATTTTTTACACCGACTCTTAATACGCCACGATCAACGATCGCCTGCACATCCGCTGCCAGTTCTCCGTCTGCTGCAGGGGTTTCTGCCGCTGCCTCAGTGGTTGCTGCAGCAGTGCTTTCCGCTGTGGGTGCCGCTGCCTCGGAAGCAGGTGCGTCAGAGCTTCCGCATCCGGTGAACAGGGTTGCCGTCATTGCCATTACTGCTGCCAGCGCAGTCCATTTTCTCAGATTTTTCATAATTTTCTCCTCCTTTAATTCCCTTTACTTATATATCTAAACACGAAGTCTTTTCTGACTGACATGCTGTGAATTTCGACTTCGTGGATAGACCTGCTGTTATATAGTTGCGGTCTAACGGATGATCTTGCCCAGGAACTGTTTTACACGTTCGTTGGAAGGATTGTCGAAGAAATGATCCGGCGTGCCCTCCTCAATGATCTGTCCGTCCGCCATGAATACGATACGGTCCGCCACCTGTCTGGCAAATCCCATCTCGTGAGTAACCACTACCATGGTGATGTTCTCCCTGGCCAGCTTGATCATAACATCCAGCACTTCCTGAATCGTCTCCGGATCCAGTGCGGAAGTCGGCTCGTCGAAGAGAATGATCTTCGTCTGTGCACACAGGGCTCTCGCTATGGCGATTCTCTGCTGCTGTCCACCGGAAAGTGTCGTGGGATATACATGAGCCTTGTCTCTCAGCCCTACTACATCCAGATAATGGTAAGCCAGATCCTCGGCTTCCTTTTTGCTCTTGTGATGCAGCTTCATGGGTGCTATGGTCAGGTTCTTCAACACCGTCATATGCGGATACAGGTTGAACTGCTGGAACACCATGGAAATGGACTCCCGTATGATCTTGGTCTTGTTCGCATGGGTCAGCTTCTGTCCGTCAATATACACATGTCCGCTGGTGGGCTCCTCCAGGAAATTCATGCATCGCACGGTGGTGGATTTACCGGAACCGGAGGGTCCGATGATAACCAGCTTCTCGCCTTCTTTTACTTCCAGATTTACATTTTTCAGCACCTGGAGATCTCCGAAATTCTTACATACATTTTCCAGTCTGATCATTTTGCTCCTCCATTCTGCGTTCCGGCAGGAATTTTTGATAACAGAAAAAGGCGCTTTTACCGATTTGGTAAAAACGCCTTTGTTTTTATGGGTTACATATTATACAGTTTTGTGCGCTTTGTCAAGACTTTTATTTCATTAATTCTTGCAGAACCTCTTTTGCCTTCTCCAGCTGATTGTCTACCGGGTCATCACTGTTGTAGTAAGCGTCCCCGTCAAACTCGCATTCCACATCCGGTTCAATACCGGTTCCATGGATATTACGACCGTTGGGAGTATAGTAGGCACTGATGGTGATCTTGATGGCAGAGCCGTCGGTAAACGGCATGATCTGCTGTACGATTCCCTTGCCGAAGGTCGTGGTACCCACCAGCGTTCCGATGCCGTAGTCCTGGATCGCTCCGGCCAGGATTTCGGAGGCGCTGGCACTGTTCATATCCACCAGTACCACCAGAGGCACTTCCAGAGGGGTCTTGCCGTCACAGGTATACTCTGTGCGCTTGCCTGCTTTATCCTCGGTATATACGATCATGCCTTCCGGGAGCAGCTTTCTGGCAATCTTGACCACTGCATCCAGACTTCCGCCGGGATTGCCCCGCAGATCCAGGATCAGGCCTTCCATACCGGAGCCCTTCACCGTCGCCAGGGCATCGGTAAACTGGTCTATGGTCACATCATCGAACTCCACAATCTGGATATATGCCATGTTGTCATCCAGCATTTCGTATTTCACGGTAGGGCTCTCCACCTTGGCTCTCTCCACGGTAACGTGCAGATAATCCCCGGCCCCCTGTCTGACAATGGTCAGATCCACCGTGGTGCCTGCTTCTCCGCGGATCATATTTACCGCTTCCGTCAGAGTCTTGCCCGCAGTGGAGACGTCGTCCACTTCATAGATAATATCATTGGCACGCAGATCCACATCCGCTGCCGGTGCTCCTTCGATCACGCCGCTGATCTTGGGCAGGTTGGTCTCGGAATCCATGCTGACGTAGGCACCGATGCCATAGTAAATACCCTGGGTCTGTTCCGTCAGTTCGTTCAGCTCTTCTGCTGTATAGTACTCGGAATACGGATCATCCAGAGATTCCATCAGGCCGCGGAACATACCGTCTTCCAGCTGTTCGTTGGTGACCTCGCTCAGATAAAAGTTCTCCTTCACAGTGTCTTCCAGCAGCTGCAGCTTCTTGATGGTCTGCGTATTGACCGCAGAGTCTTCTTCATAGGATACCTGTGCTGCCACATCGTCCTTCATGGTCACAATACTGTGAATCTGAAAAGCGATAAAAATACCGCCCACGATCAACAGGGTAGCCGCAAAGCCCACGATAAGGCCGCTGAGGAACAACCCTTTTCTCTCACCGTTATTTACCGTTGCCTGTTCTTCGGTGGCTGTCTCTAATTCCTTATTTTCCTCCATAAATGCTCTCCTTTATTTTCCAAGATATTGCCGTAACACGACACACTTCCTGTCGCAACACGCATTTCTCCGCGCTTCGCACTTTCGAAATGCTGCATACATTCGCATTCCGGGCTATCGCCCTACTTGCTCATGTATGTTTGTTCTGCTAATCGCCAGAGCACTTTGCCTGCAAGCAGTCACGTGCTCTGCGATTGCAGAACTATTGCGACAAGTAGTTCCAGGGCGAAGTGTAGGCTCCATCCTTACGCACACTGAAGTGCAGATGGTTGCCGGTAGACCGTCCGGTGGACCCCACCGCGGCTATGGTCTCTCCTCTGACCACAATATCGTCCTTGGATACATATAATGCCGAGGCATGCATATAGATCGTATACAGTCCGCCTCCATGGTCGATCATCACGTAGTTGCCCATGGTGTTGCTGTAAGTGGCTGCCACCACCTGTCCGTCATAAGCAGCGTAAATTGCCGTGCCCTTGGGTGCTGCAAAATCCACGCCGTTGTGGAACTGCTCGATTCCCAGCGTAGGATGGATACGGTTGCCGTAATCATCCGAGATCCGGGTATAGGTAGCCAGAGGGAATTTGAACGTACCGCCATCGTAGGTCAGCACCGTACCGCTGGCTTCCAGAATCTTCTTTTTCTCTGCGGCAATAGCTGCCTCCAATGCTGCGATCTCCGCATCCTGATCCGCAATGGACTGCTTGTATTCCTTGATGGCCTGTTCCTTGTTGGTAATATCGGATTCGTAAGCAGTGATATCCCGGTTCTTCTGGTCGATCAGGGCCTCCATATTGGTCTGCTCCTGTTCCACACCGGCCTTGGCCTCATCCAGGATGGCTTTCTCCGCTTCCAGTTCCTCCTTACAGAGCTCGATGTATTTGCGGTTCTCCATGAAATCCTTCCACTGCTGCCTGTCATAGGCCATGATCAGGTCCATAAAATCCGCCCGATTCAGGAAATCACTGAAGCTTTCCGCTTTCAGCATCATATCGAGGATATAGGAATCCCCTTTCTCATACATAATTCTTATGCGACGGATCATGGCATCTTTCTGATTTTCTTCTCTCTCCAGAGCCGCATCCAGTTCCGCCTGGGTCTTGGCGATTTCTTCCTCTTTTGCCGTGATCTTATTTTTCAGTTCTGCAATATTCTGCTCAATCTGGCTCAGATTCTGGTCCAGCTGGGCCACATAGTTTTTCAGATTCGTTTTCTGTGTCTCCAGATCCTTTTTGATCTGCTCCAGATTGCTCAGATTGCTTTTCATCTCTTCGCGTTCTTTTTCCGCCTGTTTGATCTGGTCCTGTTTGTCCCGGATACTGTCAGAGGTAATGGATGACATATTGGTCGCATTTACCCGCAATCCCTGCGTACCGAAGGAAACCGCCAGGATCAGGCACAGTGCCAGGCACAGGAAGCCTTTTTTCTTTTTATTCAATTTGATTTTGTCTCCATTCTTAAAATGTCATGATGCAATGCAGAGCCGCACTCTGCACACATCATGACAAATAGGATCCGGGTTACCTGATGAAATTACATTTTACACGTGCAGATGCTTTCTTACGGTAGAGATACTTCCCAGGAAGCCGATACCCACACCGACACCCAGAGATACCGGGATCAGAACATGGAATATCTCGTCCACCGACAGGAAATTCAGGAAGCCGCTGAGTACCATAAAACGATTGATCACATAGTTCAGCGCATAATTGTACAGGGAATAGATCAGTCCCAGCGGTACTGCCGCACCGATCAGACCGATCAGCATTCCTTCCAGCACGAAAGGCGCACGCACGAAAAAGTCGGTAGCACCGATATATTTCATGATATTGATCTCCGCGGAGCGGACAGAAATACCGATAGCTACGGTATTGCTGATCAGGAAAATGCTGACTGCCAGCAGGATCACGATAATTCCCATGGACACATACGCGATCAGAAGGTTCAGACCGCTCAGTGTATTGGCTGTCATTTCGGAATAGTTGACCTTGCGCACCTCCGGAATGGACTGCAGCCAGGTCACCAGTGCATCCTGCATGGAGACATCACTCAGAAAGATCTCATAAGTATCCTCTCCCGCCAGTGGATTCTCAGGGAATCCCTCCGCATAGTCCTCCCCGAAATAATCCGGCCCGAAGGTCGCCCATGCGTCATCTGCAGACTGGAACTGTACCTCGGATACCTCTGCACGTTTGGCGATCTCCTGTCCGATCTCTTCCAGACGCTGTTCGGACGGGATCTGTCCGTCTGTATGGCTTTCGCAGTTATCCATGTCACTGTGGAAAAATACAGTAACGGACACGCCTTCTTCTGCGGTCTTCAGAATATTCTGGAAATTGGCCACGATACAGTAGAACAGACCGAATAAAAACAGGCACGCGGATATCGTGGCAATGGATGCCAGGGAATACCATTTATTCCGGAAAATATTGGCAAATCCCTGCTTGATCGTATAAAAAAGTGTACTAATCTTCATCAATATACCCACCCTTCTCTTCGTCACTGATGATCACGCCTTTTTTCATGGTGATCACTCGTTTCTGCATGGCATTGACGATTTCGCGGTTATGGGTGACCACGACTACCGTGGTACCGCTTTCGTTGATCTCCTCCAGCAATTTCATGATCTCCCAGGAATTATTGGGATCCAGATTACCGGTAGGCTCATCTGCCAGCAGCACGGAAGGATTGTTCACCAGCGCTCTCGCCAGAGCAACACGCTGCTGCTCACCACCGGAGAGCTGTCTGGTCTTGGCCTTATATTTACCGGCCAGTCCCACGGTTGCCAGAATGGCAGGCACATTTCTGCGGATCTCGCTGACGGGAGTCTCCACAATACGCTGTGCAAACGCTACGTTTTCATAGACATTACGGTCGTTCAGCAGGCGGAAATCCTGGAATACGACACCTAAATTACGACGGAAACGGGGAATCTGTCTGTGCTTTAATTTTGCCAGATCATTGCCCATAACATAAACACTGCCGCTGGTCGCTGTAAGCTCCCGCAGCAGTAATTTGATCAACGTGGATTTACCGGATCCGCTGTCACCTACAATAAATACAAATTCCCCTCTTCCAATACTTAACGACACACCATTCAGTGCCGGAGAACCCGAGGAGTAGGACTTGCTTACATTGTCCAGAAAAATAATTCCGTTATCCTCAATGATCTGTTCTCTTTTCAGCCTTTGTGTTTCTTTTCTTGTCATTTTATGATCATGCCTTTCTATTGCCCTGCCTGCCATATTGATTCCTTGCGGAGCCTCCATTCGCAAAATCGCTCCTACGGAGCTTCCCTTTTGCTCATTGAGGCTTTCTCGCCAAAGAAATAACGTCAAATGTTCTTACGAATGCAAGCATTCGACGCACATTTTACGTTATTTCATGGCTCCGCAAGAAATCAATACTCATAAGTTTCCATATACTTCATGTATTTTACGACCATCAGTGCGATCTTGAAGGTAATGGCATCTTCAAATACCCGCAGATCCAGTCCTGTGCTCTTCTGTAACTTGTCCAGGCGGTATACCAGTGTATTTCTGTGGATAAACAGCTGTCTGGAAGTCTCTGACACATTCAGGCTGTTCTCAAAGAACTTGTATATGGTCGTCAGAGTCTCCTCATCGAAATCGTCCGGGCTCTTGCCGCCGAAGATCTCGCGAATGAACATTTTACACAGCGGAATAGGCAGCTGATAGATCAGACGGCCGATTCCCAACTCGCTGTACGCAATGATATCTCTCTCGTCGAAAAAGATCTTGCCCACATCCAGAGCCATCTTCGCTTCCTTGTAGGAGCGGCTGACTTCCTTGATCTCATGTACAATGGTGCCGTATGCAATACGGATCTCCCGGATACCTTCCTTCAAAAGAGCCGCTTCCAGTGCTCTTGCAGACTTTTCGATCTCTTTGCCGGTATCGGTCTCTGCGAACTCCTTCACCACGATCACATTGCTCTCGTCTACCGCAGTGATGAAATCCTTGCTATTGCTGCCAAAATGAGTTCTGGCCAGCTCCAGGACATTATTGTCCTTGCCGCCCGCAGATTCCACGATCATGACCACCCTGGGCACATCCGTCTGAATATGCAGCTTCTTGGAACGGCTGTAGATATCCACCAACAACAGGTTATCCAGCAGCAGATTCTTGATGAAATTATCTTTATCAAATCTTTCCTTATAGGCCACCAGAAGATTCTGGATCTGAAAAGCAACCATTTTGCCGATCATATAGACATCTTCACCGGTGCCTCCGGCTACGAGAATATACTCCAGCTGCTGCTCATCATAGATTTTGAAATACTGATACCCCTGGATCTCCTGAGAATCCGCAGGTGAAGCTGCGAATTCCACCGCAGGCTTCGAGCAGTTGCCCATATCCATGGTGGCCGCTACTTCCTTGCCATCCACGTCCATGACGCAGAGTTCTACTCTGGCGATTCCTTTCAATCCTTCAATGGTGTTCTGTAAAATCTGATTTGATATCATCTTCTGCTCCTTCAGTCCCCAAACATACTTCTCTTTTGCTATAGCCCCGAAAAAATGATATGAGAGTCCATATCATATATAAATTTACAGAAAAACTAGTAAAAATGCAATAGTTTTTTATGCATTTTTTAGTAAAAATGCCATTTTCTTTTCCGGTACGCGTAAAAAAAGAATCCGGAAAACTGATATTCCGAATTCTTTTTGTCTTAGCGTCTATTATGTGTTATTTCTGCGCTAAATCCGCAGATCGATATTGGCACCAAGTTCCGGTGTTACGCTGCGTTCCATAGCTGCGGAATCAATCATCTGTACGATTCCCTGTCCCAGCGCTTCGTTCGTATCCATTGCCTTGCTAAGTACAGCCGTTCCGACTTTCGTCTGCAGATTATTTGAAGCCATTGACATTGATAATCCTGCGATATCCATGATAACACCTCCTGTATCTATTCATAGCTCTCAGATTACGTTCTTACTATAGCACACTTC
>JBNMJR010000043.1:0-13084 GCA_050873925.1 Acetatifactor sp. | reverse complement strand
GTACAGATATTTACAACCTCTGCACTGATGCCTTCCTCTTCCAGCATCTTTGCTGCACCCAGAGCGGAATCTACGCAGATACCAGTGGCTACGATGGTGACATCCTTACCTTCACGGACTACGGTTCCCTTACCGATCTCGAAATGATAGCCAGGATGATCATTGATCACGGGTACTGCAGCACGTCCGAAACGAATATATACAGGTCCTTCATATTCCAGAGCGGCACGAACAGCGGCTCTTGCTTCCACATCATCGGAAGGGCACATTACTACCATGCCGGGAATAGTACGCATCAGAGCAATATCCTCGTTACACTGGTGGGTAGCGCCGTCCTCACCTACGGTGATACCTGCATGGGTCGCACCGATCTTGACATTCAGATGAGGATAACCGATAGAGTTACGTACCTGTTCAAAAGCACGTCCTGCTGCGAACATTGCAAACGAGCTTACGAAGGGAATCTTACCTACCAGAGACAGTCCTGCAGCCACACCCATCATGTTGGACTCTGCGATACCGCAGTCGATGTGGCGGTCGGGATATGCCTTACGGAAGATTCCGGTCTTGGTAGCTGCTGCCAGGTCGGCATCCAATACGACCAGATTGGGGAATTCTTCTGCCAGTTCCTTCAGGGAGTTACCATAGCTTTCTCTGGTTGCGATTTTTTTCACGGTATTCTCTGCCATTACTGCTCACCTGCTTTCTCTAATTCTTTTTCGATCTTATCAAGGTCTGCCATTGCCACTGCATACTCCTCATCGTTGGGAGCCTTGCCGTGCCAGTCCACACTGTTCTCCATGAAGGAAACGCCCTTACCCTTCAGGCTATGGAATACGATACAGGTGGGCATGCCCTTGGTCTCTCTTGCTTCCTTGAATGCTGCACGGATCGCATCAAAATCATGAGCATCTGCATTGATCACATGGAAATTGAATGCCTCGAACTTCTTATCGATAGGATAAGGAGAGCATACCTGGTCGATAGGTCCATCGATCTGCAGATTATTGTTATCTACCATAACACAGAGGTTGTCCAGCTTACGGAAGCCTGCGAACATGGCTGCCTCCCATACCTGGCCTTCCTCGATCTCACCGTCACCCAGCAGTGTGTATACACGGAAATCACGATTCTCCATCTTTGCACCCAGTGCCATACCTACTGCTGCGGAAATGCCCTGTCCCAGGGATCCGGAAGACATATCCACGCCGGGGATATGGATGCAGGGATGACCCTGCAGATAGGAGCCCAGGTGACGCAGGGTAGGCAGATCCTCTACCGGGAAATATCCTCTGTAAGCCAGTGCGGAATAGAGTCCGGGAGCTGTATGACCCTTGGACAGTACGAATCTGTCACGCTCCTCCATATCGGGATTCTGTGGGTCAATGTTCATCTCCTCAAAATATAAAAATGTAAAAATATCTGCGGCTGACAGGGATCCACCGGGATGTCCCGCTTTCGCACCATGAACTGCGGTCACAATGCCCTTGCGGACATCATTGGCACGCTTTTGCAGTTCTAAATTCTTCATTGTCTCCTCCATTCCGCCATATTGGCTTGTCTGTTGCGATTTACGTTGTTATACTAGCATACTTACGAATGCTAGTCTAGTAAAAGAATTGCTCTTCTACCGTAAAATATTGTTGTCTTCTATCAAACAGCTTTGCCCTGTCATTCATAAATTTTCTCACTTCGTTCGAAAATTCATTTCATGGAGGGGCGCTTCGCTAATAGAATTTGTCATATAGTGCTAGTACGCAAGCGTCCACGCACTATAAGTCAAATTCTATTTCAAAGTTGTTTGGCCATAGTATGCATTCTTTCCATGCTTGCGATTATAGTGCTTATCCTGCAGCTCCTGCGGTGCCGGCTGAATTCTGGGGTTGATCGTCTCTGCACGATAAGCCATTTTTGCCACCTCTTCCAGTACTACCGCATTGTGGACAGCCTCTTTGGCATCCTTGCCCCAGGCAAAAGGCCCATGGTTCTTGCACAGAACGGCAGGCACTGCTTTCGGGTCCTTGCCCAGACGTTTGAACTCGTTGACAATCAAGTGTCCGGTATTTTCCTCGTAAGCGTCCTCGATTTCTTCCTTTGTCAGGCAGCGCACGCAGGGAACCGGACCGTAGATATAATCTGCATGGGTGGTTCCGTAGCAGGGAATGTCTCTTCCCGCCTGTGCCCAACTGGTAGCATAGGAAGAATGGGTATGCACGATACCGCCGATCTCCGGGAACGCCTTGTACAGCTCCAGATGAGTTGCAGTGTCGGAAGAGGGATTCAGATCCCCTTCCACCTTATTGCCGTTCAGATCCATGACTACCATCATCTCCGGTGTCAGCTTGTCATAATCCACACCACTGGGTTTGATCACGAACAGTCCACTCTCTCTGTCAATGGCGCTGACATTTCCCCAGGTGAAAGTCACCAGACCATACCGGGGCAGATCCATATTTGCTTCATATACTTTCTGTTTTAATTCCTCTAACATATACTTAATCTCATTCCTTTCCACAGCCTGCCAACTTTCCGACACATAGGTATCGTGTACTTCCGTACACTATGCAGGCTCAAATTGCATCTGAAAAATTATTTTGCCGCAACGGCTGCCTTTTCTGCGGGAAGCAGTTTCTTGTACTCTTCCAGGAAAGCATCAAATCCCTTCACATCCTCAGGATCCGGGTTCAGTGTGGTTCCGGTCTGTCCTGCGAAGATCTTGTCATTCAGATAGGAAGAAAGAGTCTCGCCGTCTTTTTTCTCCTTCATGAAAGCTGCCAGAATAGCAATACCCCAGGCACCGCCTTCACTGGCTGTATCCATAACGGTGATCGGTGCGTTCATGCCTGCTGCCATGACACGCTGTCCCACCACGGGAGTCTTGAAGAAGCCGCCATGGCCCATCAGGGAATCCACGGCTACATGCTCTTCTTTTAACAGAATGTCCATGCCAATCTTCAGGGTAGCAACTGCGCTGTACAGATGGGAACGCATGAAGTTTGCCAGTGAGAAATCCGCATCGGGAGTTCTTACCACCATGGGACGCCCTGCATCCAGTCCGGTGATGGGCTCTCCTGAGAAATAATTGTATGCTGTCACGCCGCCGCAGTCCGCAGCACCTTCCAGTGCCTTGCGGTACAGCACGCCGTACAGTTCATTCTTATCTACTTTTACGCCAAAGCTCTCTGCACATTCGCCCAGAAGATTTACCCAGGCATTCAGATCGGAGGTACAGTTGTTGCAGTGTACCATAGCTACCGGCATACCGTCGGGAGTGGTGACCATATCGATCTCTTCGTGTACTTTTTCCATAGCCTTCTCCAGTACCACCATAGCGAAAATGGAGGTTCCGGCAGAGACATTACCGGTGCGGACTGCCACACTGTTGGTGGCTACCATGCCGGTTCCCGCATCACCTTCGGGAGGGCACATGGGTACGCCGGACTGTAAGGTTCCGGTGGAATCCAGTAATTTTGCACCTTCCGCGGTCAGAACCCCGGCAGGCTCTCCGGCTACCAGTACCTTCGGCAGAATGTCACGGATCTTCCAGTCAAAATTGTGTAAGCCATCGAACTGATCCAGCATCTTCTGATCAAAATCCATAATGGTGGAATCAATGGGGAACATACCTGCTGCCTCACCGATGCCCAGCACCTTTTCTCCGGACAGCTTCCAGTGAATGTATCCTGCCAGGGTGGTGAAGAATGCGATATCCTTCACATGATCTTCTCCGCTCAAAACAGCCTGATACAGATGTGCAATGCTCCATCTCTGGGGAATGTTGAAATTAAATACCGGGATCAGCTTCTTGCAGGCTTCTTCCGTCATGGTATTTCTCCAGGTACGGAAAGGCACCAGAAGTTCTCCGGCTGCATTGAACGGCATATAGCCGTGCATCATTCCGCTGAATCCCAGAGAGCCCAGGGTGGTCAGCTTCTCACTGTATTTTGCCTCTACATCGTCTGTCAGGCTCTTGTAGCATCCCTGCAGGCCTTTCCAGATATCTTCCAGGCTGTAGGTCCAGATGTTGTTCTCCAGACGGTTCTCCCAGTCGTAGGTTCCCATGGCGATGGGTGCGTGGCTCTCATCTACCAGTACCGCTTTGATTCTGGTGGAACCAAACTCAATACCGAGGGCTGTTTTTCCTGTTCTGATCGCTTCTTTTACTGCTTCGTTCATTGTGTTCTCTCCTTTTCACTTCTTTATTTATCTCATTTTTTATTTCCGTTTTCAGTGCATTCCGCAACAGATTCCCGCTCTACAACACGGGTGTCAAATTCGTAAGTCAGGTCCTTTTTCCTGCCCGCGATCATCTGTAACAATGTCTCCGCTGCTTTTTTCCCCAGATTCTCCTTGGGGTGCGGCAGGGAAGTGATGGGCACCTCGCTGTGTCTCGCCAGATCCGAATCGTCGATGCTGGTGACTGACACATCTTCCGGTACCCGGATATTGCGTTCTGTCAACATCCGAATCAACTGAAAAGCAATCTGATCATTGTATGCCAGAAGGGCGGTGCATTCCTCCACCCGATTCAGGATTCTATCCCGGCAGTAACCAAGTTGCTTCGATTCGTCCGTGTCGATCCACACCATCCGGGAATCCGTCACAGTGAGCCCGGCCTCTTCCATGGCCTTCAGATATCCCAGATAACGCTGTCTGCCCTGACCGTCATCCAGCTTCAGGATTGCCCCGATCTTCTGATGCCCCTTGTCGATCAGATATCTTACGGCCTTGTAGGCCGCCTCCGCATCATTTAACGATACATGCGGTGCCTCCAGCTCGGGATAATAGGTATTGAAAAACAGAAGCGGTATCTTTCTGGCCATCAGGTGCCGGTACAGATTCAGGTTCGGATTCGGCAATCCGCTCTTTGTCCCCTCCATGATCACTCCGGCCACATCGTCCCGTTTCAACAGATCCTTCAGAATACTTTTCTCCCGGTCCAGCGTGTTGTTTGTGAAATAGATCTGGACAGAAAACCCGCTTTCAAATAAAGTATTCTGCATTCCCTGTAAAATTCTGGGGAAAATGTAGCTGTCCACGTAGGTAGTCACCACGGCGATGCTGTTGCGCTGTTCCAGATTCTTCCGGCGGTCAAAGCTCACATAAGTGCCACTGCCACGGATCCTCTGCACCAGCCCGTCCTCCTCCAGCGTGCCGATAGCTTTCCGCACCGTCTGCCTGCTGATATGGAACTGTTCCGACAGCTGATTCTCCGAGGGAACTTTCTCTCCCGGACCTAGTTGTCCGTCTGAGATCTGTTCCTGTATGTAATTAATGAGGTTTTGATATTTTGTCTCCATAATCACTTTCAGTATAATCAGACCACCGTACAAAGTCAATACATCTTTTACCTGTTTTAGGTACATTTGTATATAGTTGTATGGTGTACAGCATTGCAGTAAGTCTATCCCGTGGAGTATTCACATATACTCTTACCAACACTCTTTTTCATCAGGTAATCATCGTGCGTAAACGTCCCCCTCTCTCCTTCCCACAACTACTCGTATGTATTAGTCTTCTCTGCGCCCTCACCGGTGCTCTGACCCTTGTAGCTTCCCATACCTCCCCGGATAGACGTTTTGAGCAATTCACCTCTCAACTTTTTCAGGAGGAAATGACTGGCAGTACCCTGAATATGCACTACACCATTGCCGATCCAAAGACCTTTGGCATCTCCGAATATGAACCTGTGCTTCCGATCTACCACTCCGGCCAGCCGGAAGACAGAAAAGAACACTGTTCCGACTTATTGCACCGGCTTGACCGTATAGACCCTGACAGACTTTCCCCGGAAAATGCCTATACTTACCGGTTATTGCATCGCTCTCTGGAAAATGATCTGGCTCTGGCAGATTTTCCTTATTACAATGAGCCTCTGTCACCTTCCTCCGGAATGCAGTCCCAGCTTCCCGTTCTGCTGGCGGAATACACCTTCCGCACAAAACGGGATGTCACGGATTACCTGGCTCTCCTGGATCAGATAGATGACTATTTTTCCTCCCTGCTTCTCTACGAGCAGGAAAAAGCTGCCGCAGGCTTCTTTATGCCTGCCTGCTCCTCAGAAAAAGTCCGGAAGCAATGTGACACCATTGTCACAACCGAAGAACTGGCACAGGGAACCCATTTTTTACAGACTACTTTTGAAGACCGCCTGTCAGAGCTACAGAAGCAGGGACTTTTTACACCGGAGGAGACTGCTTCTCTGATTGAGACCAACGACCGCCTGCTTGCCACGGTGGTGCAGCCCGCCTATGACGCCCTGTCCGAAGGGCTTCTTTCTCTGGAAACTTCCACCAATGCCGATTCCACTGCATCCGAAACAACTGCCAATGCTGCTTCGGGCGAAAACAACAGTGTCCACCATGGGCTCCCGAAAGGGCTCGCCCTGCTGCCGGACGGAAAGACCTACTATCTCCATCTGCTGTTTTCCGAGACCGGTTCCTCCCGTTCCGAAAAAGAACTGGTGCAGATGCTGCTTGTGCAATTTCAGAAAGAGCAATCCGCAATCCGCAATCTGGCTTCCCAGTCCCCTTCCCTGATTACACTGCTTTCTGAAGAAAATACGGCAGTTTTCCCTCTGGCAGAACCGGAAGAAATGCTCTCGGATCTACAGGCTCGTATGAAAAATGACTTTCCTGTCAGCAGTGCCGTTCCCACCGTCACTGTCAAAGATGTGGTCCCCAGTCTGGAACCCTATAGTGCACCGGCCTTTTACCTAACCACGCCTCTGGGAGATTCCGACAATAATGTCATATATATAAACCGCCGGAACTCCCCTCAGGGACTGGAGCTCTATACCACACTGGCTCATGAAGGGTTCCCGGGTCATCTCTACCAGACCGTGTACAGCAACCGCATCTTTTCCGACATGCACACGGATCCTGCCAGAAAACTCATCTGGTACGGCGGTTATCTCGAAGGCTGGGCGTTGTATGTGGAATTTCTTTCCTATGATTATGCGGCCACTCTGTTGGAACAGGCCGGGCAGCCTGATGCCGCACAGTCGGCCCGGCTGGAGAAGCATACCCGCAGCCTGCAGTTGTGCATGTACACTTTGTTGGATCTCCTGATCCACGGAGAGGGCGCCGGATACGATCAGGTGGCAGAGGTTCTTGGGAAATTCGGTATTGATTCTCCCAGGACCTGCGAAGCAATCTACACTTATATCGCAGAAGAGCCCTGTAATTATCCGAAATATTACATCGGTTATCTGGAAATTCTGCAGCTGCAGGACACCGCCAGAAGTCACTGGAAAGATGCTTACTCCGACCTTAGATTCCACACCTTTTATCTGGAACAGGGAACTTCTGATTTTTCCTCACTGGAAGACCTGCTTTTAATGACAAATTAACGTTTTTGTGATAGGATAAAGTGTACGGATCATCAGGTTGGAGGAACCCATGACACAGTTTACAAGCAAGGCTATCGAAGAATCCTTTATCCGGCTGCTGAATGAACGGCCGCTGGATAAGATCACTATAAAAGACATCGTGGATGACTGCGGTATCAGCCGTAACACTTTTTACTATCATTTTCAGGATATCACCGCTCTGCTGGAACACATTCTGAATGCAGATGTGGAGCGGGTACTGTCACAGCATCTGGATATGGACTCCTGGGAGGACGGCTTTATCTCCGCTGCCCGGTTCGCTCTGGAGAATAAGCGTCTGGTCTACCATATTTACAATTCCGTCAGCAGAGAACGGGTGGAGCGCTACCTTTACAGTATCGCCGGAGAGGTCATGCGGCTGTATGTATCCAGGATCACGGAACAGGTGGAACATGCGGCTCATAAAAAAGTATTTCCCGAAGATCAGAAAATGGTGGTAGATTTTTACAAATTTGCCCTGGTTGGCATGATTTTAGACTGGCTGAACACCGGAATGAAGAAAGATCCGGAGGGACTGATCCGGCGTGTCGGCGAGATTTTCCACGGAAATATCGAAGCAGCCCTGACCCGTGTGGCCCGTTAATTTGGACATTTGTCCATGTTTGCACATATTTTGGATTATTTAAGAGCAATGCGCAATTTTTGTGCATTGCCTTTTTTTGTCCGTTTTCAAGACTGGATTCCTTGCATACAATACCAATTGAGAAAGAATCGACAACGAAAGGAGCCCTGTTTTATGAAATTTGGTAAATGGGTCGTAAAATGCCGTATTCCTATTCTGGTACTGGCAGTTGCACTACTGGTCCCTTCCCTGATCGGTATGATCATGACGCGGATCAATTACGATATGCTGACTTACCTGCCTGGTGATATTGACACGGTAGTGGGTCAGGATATTCTGATGGATGAATTTGGAAAAGGAGCCTTTTCCTTCGTTATTATCGAGGGAATGGATCCCGAGGATGTCTCCTCCCTCCGGGAAGATATTTCCCATGTAGATCATGTGGACACCGTTCTTTGGTATGACGATTTCGCAGATGTTTCCGTTCCCATGGAAATACTTCCTTCCAAACTATATGACGCTTTCAATTCCGGTGACAGCACCATGCTAGCGATCTTCTTCGATACCTCCACCTCCTCCGACGATACTATGGAGGCGATCACAGCGATCCGCAGCATTGCCGGCAAGCAGTGTTTTGTCTCCGGTATGTCCGCCATGGTCACCGACCTGAAGGATCTGTGCGAAAAAGAGGAACCGATCTATGTAGGTATTGCCGTTGCACTGGCCTGCGTAGCCATGATGATCTTCATGGACAACTGGATCACACCGTTTGTTTTCCTGATGAGTATCGGTATGGCAATCCTCTTAAATATGGGTACCAACTATTTCCTCGGAGAGATCTCTTACCTGACCAAAGCACTGTCCGCTGTCCTGCAGCTGGCTGTAACCATGGACTACTCTATTTTCCTCTGGCACAGCTACGAAGAACAGAAGAGTATGTACGAGGATAACAAGGAAGCCATGGCTGTAGCCATCAACAACACCCTGACCTCCGTGGTCGGAAGTTCCATCACCACGGTAGCCGGATTTATCGCTCTGTGCTTTATGAGCTATACCTTAGGTCTGGATCTTGGTATTGTCATGGCCAAGGGTGTCATCCTGGGTGTCATCGGTTGTGTCACAACGCTTCCTTCCATGATCCTGGTACTGGATAAGTTATTACAGAAGACCAGTCACAAATCCCTGCTGTCGGATATGGGAAAAGTTGCTTCAGGTATCACCAAAGTATTCCCGGTATTCCTGATCCTGTTCCTGGGGCTGGTACTTCCTTCTTATCTGTCTTATAAGGCAACCAACAATGAAGTGTATTACGATCTCGGTGAAACCCTTCCCGAAGATATGGCCTACGTGGTAGCCAACAGCAAATTGCAGGAAGACTTCGGTGTAGGTGCCACCCATATGGTACTGGTAAGCACCGATGTATCTGACACTGACGTACGTGCCATGATCCACGAGATGGAAAACGTCGAGGGTATCAAATATGCTCTGGGTCTGGAATCCGTAGTCGGCCCTCTGGTACCAGAGGAAATGCTTCCGGAATCCGTAAAAGAAGTATTAAAGAGTGATGACTGGGAACTCCTTCTGGTGAACTCCGAATATAAGACCGCTACCGATGAGGTAAATGCCCAGATCAATGAGCTGAATACTATTTTGAAAAAATACGATTCCAAGGGCATGCTGATCGGTGAAGCTCCCTGTACCAAGGATCTGATCGAGACCACCGACGAGGACTTCAAAGTTGTAAATGCCGTCTCTATCGTAGCGATCTTCGTGATCATTGCTCTGGTAGAAAAAAGTATTACCCTGCCGCTGATCCTGGTAGCTGTTATCGAGTTGTCCATCTTCATCAATCTGGGCCTTGCTCACCTGACAGGAACGTCACTTCCTTTCATTGCCCCGATCTGTATCAGTACGATTCAGCTGGGTGCTACTGTGGACTACGCTATTCTGATGACCACAAGATACAAGCAGGAAAGATACGAGGGCAAGGATAAACGTGAAGCTGTCACCAACGCCCTGAAGGTATCCATTCCTTCCATTATTGTCAGCGCCATGGGATTGTTCTCCGCCACCTTCGGTGTTGCCCTATATTCCGATGTGGACATTATCAGTTCCCTCTGTGATCTGATGGCAAGAGGCGCTATTGTAAGTATGTTTGCTGTTATCCTGTTCCTGCCGGCCATGTTCATGCTGTTCGACAAGATGATCTGTGTCACCAGCATCGGCTTCCGGAACAAGAATGCAGAACCCTCCAATACATTGAAAGAAAGGACGGCATAAGATTATGATCAATTTGAAAAAACAAGCCTGGAGAACCGGGGCTCTGTGCCTCGCCGGTGTGGTAGCCTTAAGTGTTACCGGTGTCTCCGTATATGCAAAAACTTCCGAAAAGAAAGAGACCGAGGTCAAGGAGCAGATCCGGGATGCCGTAGATGACATCTGGAAATCCGAAGATACCTCCGCAGCCTCCATTGATGAGACCGTCTATGTGATCCTGAATGCAGACGGAACCCAGCAGAAGATCTACGTCAGCGACTGGCTGAAGAATCAGGGAGAAAAAGATTCCTACACCCAGAGCAATCCCGATAAGGATGCTCCCATTTCCCTGAAAGTTACTTATACGTTGGACGGCAAGGAGATCTCCCCATCAGATCTGAACGGCCAGAGCGGTCATGTAGTGATCCGTTATGATTACACGAACGAATTATATGAGACCCGTGAGATTGCCGGAAAAGAGAAAAAAATTTATGTTCCTTTTGCGGTAATGACCGGTATGATCCTGGATAATGACAATTTCAGCAATATTAAGGTGTCCTCAGGTAAGGTCATCAACGACGGCAGCCACAGCGTTGTCACCGGTATCGTCTTCCCCGGACTGGGTACGAACCTGGATATGGAAGAGGATTTCGACGATTATCTGGAGATTGAGGCCGATGCAACGGATTTCACCATGAATGAATCCTACTGCATCGCCACCAATTCCGTCTTCTCCCGTCTGGATTTCAGTAATGTGGATGATCTCGATGACCTGACAGAGGCAATGGATGATCTGGAGGATGCTACCAACAAACTGTTGGACGGGACTTCCGATCTTTATGATGGTGTCACAGAGCTTTATGACAAATCCGGTGACTTGCAGGATGGTGTAAAAGAACTGTCCGATGGTTCTAACGACCTCCGGGATGGCGCTTACAAAGTAGCTGACGGTACTGTCACTTTAAGAGGCGGTGTCGGTTCTCTGCGGAGCGGCATCGGTACACTGCAGGAGGGCACCAAGACCCTGTTAGCAGGTACACAGAGCCTGCAGTCCGGTACTAATGATCTGAAGAATGGTCTCGGTCAGCTGACTGCACAGAATGATACTTTGAACGGCGCTGCCGGCCAGGTATTCGATACTTTGTTGAAAACTGCAGCTTCCCAGTTAACGGCTGCCGGTCTCACGCTTCCGGAAGAATTGACAATATCTAATTATGCGACCATATTAAATGCTCTGTATCAGCAAATGGAGCCTCTCTCGGATGCTGACGTTGCTCTGGGATATGTCCTCCAGCAGGCCGGACTGACGATTGAAAAATATCAGGGTATGATTCAGGCATCCCAGAGCGTATCCTCAGGTGATGCCGCACTTCAGGCAAATTTGAAAACCATTCAGGATAAAGCCACAAGTCTTTCACAAGCTGCCGGCAGCATTGCTGCCTTGAAAGCTTCTCTGGATGGCTATAATCAGTTCTACACCGGTCTCCAGACTTACACCGCCGGTGTAGCATCCGCAAGTGCCGGTGCTTCCAAACTGGCTGACGGTTCCGCCCAGGTCGTTGCCGGTGCTTCCCAGTTAAAGGATGGCGCTGACAAACTGGCAGACGGAAGTAAAGAGCTGTATGATGGTGCTGATACTTTAGTAGAAGGTGCCAGAGATTTGGCCTCCGGCAGCGGCAAACTGGCTAACGGCGTAAACGAGCTTTCCGATGGAAGCGATAAGCTGATCGATGGTATCAGTCAGCTGAAGGATGGTTCCAAGGAATTAAAGGACGGCATGATCGAATACAATGACGAAGCCATCAGCAAACTGACTGATATGGATACCAATGAACTTCAGGAAGTGATCGATCGTATGAAAGCTACCTCTTCCGTATCCGAAAATTACAACTCCTTCACCGGAGACAATAACGGTATGGACAGCAGTGTGAAATTTATCTACAAGATCAACGCTGTAAAATAAAACATCACAAGCCCGTAACTTGACAAAGCCCCTCTCCTTTTCTATACTTGCAAAAGGAGAGGGGCTTTTCGCTTCCTATATTCCGCTTCCGATAACAGAAAGGCATACAAATTCCCATGGAACAACTATTATTCAGTCTCAATGCAACGATCCCCGTATTCCTGGTCATGGTGTTCGGTTATGTTTTACAGCAGCTGCATGTTACCAACGACTCTTTTGTCAAAACCCTGAATTCATTCAATTATAAAATCACCCTGCCCGTACTTTTGTTCAAGGACATGTCCACTGCAGATTTTTACAGTGTATGGGATACCGGTTACGTGCTGTTCTGCTTCTTCGTGACCCTGTTCTGCATCGTCATCACCTGGGTCGTGGCAGGCATTTTTTATAAGAACAAATCCCGCCTGGGAGAGCTTGTCCAGGCAAGCTATCGAAGCAGTGCCGCTGTCCTGGGTATCGCCTTTATCCAGAACATCTACGGGAACTCCGGCATGGCTCCTTTGATGATCGTGGGTACGGTTCCCCTGTACAATACCGCTGCCGTGCTGATCCTGTCCTTTACCGGACCGGATGCAAAAGGTTTTGACAAGAAATCTCTGATGAAATCCTTAAAAGGCATTATCACGAACCCCATCATTATCAGTATTGCCCTGGGTATGTTGTCCAGCGCCTGCCGGATCAGTTATCCCGTGATCATCTCGAAGACCATCAGCAATATTGCCGTACTGGCAACCCCTCTGGCCCTGATCGGTCTGGGTGCCGGATTTGAAGGTCGGAAAGCGCTGAAGCTTCTGGCCCCCACAGGGGTGGCCACTGTGTTGAAACTGGTAGTATGGCCCGCCCTGTTCCTACCGCTGGCCGTGCATTTCGGCTTCACCGGTGAAAAACTGGTGGCGATCCTCATTATGCTGGG
>JBNMJR010000042.1:0-13451 GCA_050873925.1 Acetatifactor sp. | reverse complement strand
ATAATAAACAGAAATACGAGGAATGAAAAATGGATAAAATTGCGGTATTGATTCCCTGCTATAACGAGGAGAAGACCATCGCCAAGGTGGTGTCGGATGTGAAAAAGTTTCTGCCCCAGGCAGTAACCTATGTATATGACAACAATTCCACCGACCGTACCGTGGAGCTGGCTACGGAAGCGGGAGCAATCGTACGCTACGAATATGCACAGGGCAAGGGAAATGTAATACGACGGATGTTCCGGGAGATCGATGCGGAATGTTATCTGATGATCGACGGAGATGACACCTATCCTCTGGACTGTGCCCAGGAGATGGTGGACAGGGTATTGCAGCACCAGGCGGACATGGTGGTGGGAGACAGACTTTCCTCCACTTATTTTACAGAGAACAAACGCCCGTTCCATAATTTCGGCAACAGTCTGATGCGCGCGGGCATCAACAGCCTGTTTCATGCCAATATTAAGGATATCATGACCGGTTACCGGGCTTTCAGCTATGAGTTCGTGAAGACCTTCCCGGTATTTTCCAAGGGATTTGAAATCGAGACAGAGATGACGATCCATGCGGTGAATTATAACATGCAGGTGGAGAACGTAGTGGTAGAGTACCGCGACCGTCCCCAGGGCAGCGAATCCAAGCTGAATACCTACAGCGATGGTTTCCGGGTGATCCGCAAGATGATGCAGCTGTACAAGAATTACAAGCCTCTGCACTTCTTCGGCATGCTGGCGCTGTTATTGATCGCTGTTTCTGTGATCCTGTTTGTACCGGTCTTTCTGGAATATCTGAATACCGGACTGGTGCCCAGATTCCCGACGCTGATCGCCTGCGGTTTTATTCTGCTGGCGGGGATCCAGTCGTTTTTTGCAGGTATGATGCTGGAAGTCATGGCTGCCAAGGACCGGAAGGATTTTGAGTATCGCCTGAACCGTATCCACGGGGAACATCAGATGCGTAAAGGATTATAATATGCAGGAAAAGAAAATTCTTCCCAGACGTAAAGGCGCTGTATTACTGTGCGTTCTGGGATGTCTGTTTGTATTTTTTGCAAAAACAGAAAAAGATCTGGCAACTGCGGGAAATATCCTGTGGACGGCAGGCTACATCGGAAGTACTTTGCTGTGGACGGTAGTGTTGGGATGTCTTCTGGGAGGTATTGGAACCTGGGGGATCTATCGGATCCTTCGGTCTGACTGTACGGCAGGGAACAGCAGGACAGGAAGAACGGCAGGATATGAACGTCTGGCTGCCTGGCTGCAGAGTCGTTCCGGTGTGCAGATATTTTTCGGAAGCCTGTTGCTTCTGCTGCTGGCCTGGCTGCCGGCATATCTGGCATATTATCCCGGAATCTGTGCCTACGATGCACCGGTGCAGATAGGCCAGATCACGGAACATTATTATTTTGATCATCACCCCATCGTACACACCCTGTTTTTACAGGGGATGCTGTGGCTGGGAAGTCATATCTTCGGCAGCATGAATGCCGGAATGGCATTGTATACAGCGGTACAGATGCTTCTGCTGGCAGGAAGCATGGCCTACGGGATGCTGGTATTGCATCTCAGGAAAACTGCCGCAGGATGGCAACTGGCCATTCAGTTACTGGGGATGTTTTTCCCGTTTCACTGGTACATGAGTGTCAGCATGACCAAGGACACCGTGTTCAGTGCTTTTTTGCTGTTGCAACTGGTCAGTCTTGCGGACCTGCTGTGGGAAGACCGCAACAGCTGGCGGCCCGGGATCCGGGATCTGCTGTTCGCACTGGGAACCGTGGGGATGATCTTATTCCGCAACAACGGAAAATATGCAATGATCGTATTGCTGGCTTTTACATTCCTGACTTTTTGTTTCGGGAAAAAAGCGAGGAAGCTCTGGGGGAGACTGCTGGTGGTGAGCGGAGCAGCTTTCTGCGTGGGGCTTTTTGTGCTGTCTGCGGTATTTTCCGCCACCCATGCGGAGCAGGGAGACCGCAGGGAAATGCTGAGTATGCCGATCCAACAGTTATCCCGCTGTATGATCTATCACGGCGGCGTCGGCGTCCTTGCGGAGGACGACGATACCATGGATGCTGCAGATAAGGCGCTGATCAATGATTTTATTCTGGATGAGGCGTACCGGGATTATGATCCGGGAATCGCAGATCCTGTCAAAAGACATACCAACACTTATGTGGTACGTTACCGTTCCGGCGAATTCATCCGTGGCTACCTGCATTTGCTGGGAAGTTATCCGGGGGACATGATCAATGCGGCACTGGCTACGGATGCCGGATTCCTGTCTCCGTTTGATACGACCCATGCGGAAGTGAACCGCGTGGAGAGCAGAGCGGGCTTAAGCTATGTGCAGACCAGATGGGATGAGGATACACTGAACGCCGGAGGAATCTATAAGGACAGCAAATGGCCGTGGCTCTTTGCACGGTTGGAGAACTGGGCGGAGAATAACAGCTATCTGCGGATCCCGGTGCTGAAATATCTCTTTGTGCCGGGCAGCTATCTGTGGCTGTATCTGGCATTGGCGGCAGTGCTGGTGATCGCAGACAGGAAAAGATTCTGCCTGCCCCTTGCCATTGTGGCGGGCTATTACGGTACCATGCTGCTTGGCCCGACCGTACAGATGCGATATGTATATCCGGTGATGCTGGCGCTTCCTTATTTGCTGGCACTTGTCACCGGCAGGAGGAAAAATGGATAAACTGATCATCGGTGCGGGACTGTACGGCTTGTACGCGGCCCTGTACTGTGGAAAAAGAGGACAACAGGTAGAGGTATTGGAGATCGAGCAGGCTCCTTTTACCAGAGCCACATATATCAATCAGGCCAGAGTGCATATGGGCTACCATTATCCCAGATCTCTGTCCACCGCCATGAAGTCTGCGGGCTATTTTAAACGTTTTGTGGAGGACTACTCCTTTTGTATTCATACGAAGTTTGAACAGATCTATGCCACTTCCAGTCATTTTTCCTGGACGGATGCGGCGGAGTTTCGGAAGTTCTGTCAGGATGCGGGGATTCCCTGCAAGCCCCTTCCGGTGGAGGAATATTTTCAGCCGGGATTATGCGATGGTGCGTTCCTGACGGAGGAATATACTTACGATGCCCATATTTTACGGGATTATCTCATGGAAGAGATCGCAAAATATCCCGGCATAAAGCTGCATTTCGGACGGGAGATCACGGAGATTGTAAAGCAGTCGGACTGCTATGAAGTGACGGCTCTTCACGAAGGAAAAAGGGAGGTCTACCGTGCTCCTTTTGTACTGAATGCCACCTATGCTTCCGTGAATCAGATCCTGAGGAAAGTAAAGGGTGTGGAAACACAGGACTTCGGCCTGAAGTACGAGTTATGCGAGATCATTCTCTGCAAAGCCAGTGACAAGATCCGGAATATCGGTTTTACGGTAATGGATGGGCCTTTTTTCTCCATTATGCCTTTTGGCAAGACCGGTTATCATTCTCTGACTTCGGTGACCTTTACCCCGCATAAGACCAGTTATGATGCGACTCCGCAGTTCCCCTGTGTGGGAGAAGACGGCAACTGCTGCAGGGGAGGATTCTTAGGTAACTGCAACGATTGTCCCGGCAGACCGGAGAGCGCCTGGGAGTATATGTCGACTCTGGCGCGGAAATATATGCGGGATGAATATGCGTTCAGTTATGAGAAGTCATTGTTTTCCATGAAGCCTATTCTGAAGGCTTCGGAGATCGATGATTCGAGACCCACAGTGATCCGGGCACTTTCCGGGGAGCCCACTTTTATCAGTGTATTGTCGGGCAAGATCAACACTGTATATGATCTGGATCCGTTTTTAGATTAATCACGAAGAAAAAGGAAATGTTATGGAGAAAGAAGCAATACAGAATAAAGAGAAAAATTTTGTATCCTGTGTGCTGTATCTGCACAACGATGGAAAAAATATCAGGGAATTCCTAAAGGCCGTCTGCGGAACCATGGAGCAGAATTTTGAAAAATATGAGATCGTCTGTGTGAATGACTGTTGCGTGGATGATACCATTGAGGAAATTCACCGGTATCTGGAAGAAAGCAATGCCCGTCATGTGGTGAGCCTTATCAATCTCAGTTTTTATCAGGGCGTGGAGATGGCCATGAATGCCGGCAGGGATCTGGCGGTGGGAGATTTTCTCTTTGAATTCGACCGTTGTCTGCTGGACTTCGAGCCGTCCCTGATCATGGACATTTATCATAAAGCACTGGAAGGCTATGATGTGGTGGCTGCGGCACCGAAACGGGATGTGGCATTTACCTCCAGACTTTTCTATGCGGTGTACAATCTGGGAAGCCGGAATACCCATAAGCTGCGCCAGGAACGTTTCCGTATTATTTCCAGACGGGCAGTGAACCGGGTGAACCAGATGAATGCATATATTCCCTACCGCAAAGCTATGTATATGAACTGCGGATTGCGGGCGGAGACCATAGTCTATGACAACAAGGAGATGGCAAAGGGCACCAGGAACCGGGAAGAGCGGAATACCCGCAGCAGTCTGGCTCTGGATACCCTGATTATTTTCACCGATGTATTGGAAAAATTCTCCATGCTCATCAGCAGTATTCTCTTTGCAGTCATGGTGATCATGTTCGGCTGGATCGTGTATTCCATCTTCAGTACGGTGCGCCCGGTGGAAGGATGGATGAGCCTGATGACTCTGATTTCCTTTGGATTTTTCATGATGTCGGTGATGCTGACATTGATCTTCAAATACCTGTCTGTCATCCTGAACATGAGCTTTAAGAGACAGCGTTATGTGATAGAAGGAGTGGAAAAACTGACAAAATGATGTTTACGATAATTTTTCCGGTATTAAATGAGCGGTTGCGTCTGGAAAGCGGAGTGACCCGGACAGTGGAGTATCTGCGCAAGATCGCCTTTGAAGATTATGAGATCATCATCGTGGACAACGGCTCCGAGGATGAGACGCCGCAGATCGCAGAGATGCTTTGCAAAAAATATGAAAAAGTAAGATATGAGAGAATCAATGTCCGCGGGGTCGGCGCGGCTTTCCGCAGAGGTGTGGAATTGAGCCACGGTGACGTGGTGGGCTACATGGACATTGACCTGTCCACCAATATCAAACACCTGGGAGAGGCAATCCACCTCTTCGAAACACAGCCGGAGATCGAATATATCAACGGCAGCCGGTTTGCCAGAGAATCCGATACGAAGGGAAGAAAATGGTATCGCAAGATCACATCTCAGGGGCTGTTGATTCTGCTGAAGCTTTTCCTGCGGATGAAGTCCACGGATGCCATCTGCGGTTTTACCTTTGTCCGCAGACAGACGGCAATCTCCCTGATCAAGGGCTGCAGTCAGGACAACGGCTGGTTCTACATGATCGAATTCCTGTTGCGGGCGGAGAAGCGGGGCGTGAAGATTCTGGATTATCCGGTGGAATGGCAGGAAGATTACAATACCACAGTTAAAGTATTCAAGACGATCTGCAACTATCTGGTACAGATCGCCAGATTATTCAATGAGTTTTATATTAAGAAACATATTTAGGGACCCGAAGAAAGAAGGACAACAGAATGGCACATATTAAAAGAATCGATCTGACAAGAGATGTGGCGGCGCATGCGGATGCCTACAGAGAGGCCATTGAAAATGTATGCAAAGAGACCGCTTTTTCCGGCGGAAAGTATGCAGACGCTTTTGATAAAGAGTTCGCAGAGTACGTGGGAAGCAGATTTGCCAGCGGTGTCAACAACGGAACCTCCGCTTTGCATCTGGCGATGCTGGCGCTGGGCGTAGGCCCGGGGGATGAAGTCATCGTTCCCGCCAATACTTATATTGCAACCGCATGGGGGGTAAGCTATACGGGAGCTACACCTGTATTCGCGGACTGCACGCCGGACACCTGGGAGATCGATCCTTCCGTATTGGAGGCTAAGATCACGGAGAAGACGAAGGGCATCATCGGTGTTCATCTCTACGGGCAGCCCTTTGATTATGCGGGAGTCCGCGAGATCGCAGACCGCCACGGACTGTTCGTGGTGGAGGATTGCGCCCAGGGGCACGGAGCACAGTTTGAGGGCAGAAATGTGGGAACTCTGGGTGATCTGGCCTGCTTCAGCTTCTATCCGGGCAAGAATCTCTATGCCTTCGGTGAGGGCGGCAGCGTTACCTGTCAGGAGGAAAAATACTATAAGCATATTGATCGCCTGAAGAATCAGGGCTGTGATGTGCGTTATTACCATGATGAGATCGGCTATAATTACCGGCTGGAAGGCCTGCAGGGTGCAGTGCTGAGCGTCAGCCTGAAATATCTGCCGGAGTGGACGAAGAGACGGCAGGAGATCGGATATCGCTATCTGAAGGAGATCACGAACCCTCTGATCACCATGCAGAGACACCCGGAGAATACCACTCCGGTCTTCCATCTGTTTGTTATTACGGTGCCGGATCATGAAGATTTTATCCGGTATATGGCAGAAAATGACGTGGAATGCAATATGCATTATCCGGTGCCCTGCCATTTGCAGAAGGCTTATGCAAATCTGGGCTATCAGCCCGGAGATTGTCCCAACGCGGAATATCTGGCAGCTCACTGTGTGACGCTGCCCCTGTTCCCGGAGATGCGGGAGGATGAGATCGCACGGGTGATCGATCTGTGCAACGCATACAGACAGGCATAAAGCATAAGGAGCGGACAACATGCAGGATACTATGCAGACAGAGACAAAAAAGCGGATAGCGCCGGAACAGATTCCCGAAATTTACCGGGATACGAAAGCCGGGATCTGTTTACGGCTGATGACCCGTGAGGATACCGACCGGATTGTGGCATGGCGCAACAGTGATGCCGTGCGGAAAAATTTTATCTACCAGGCACTTTTTACCAGAGAGTCTCATGAGAACTGGATCCGGACTCATGTGGAGACCGGCGATGTGGTGCAGATGATCATTTGTGATCTGGAGAACAGAAAACCGTTGGGGTCCGTTTATATCCGGGATATTGACAGACACCACAACAAGGCGGAATACGGTATTTTCATCGGAGAGGCCGATGCCAGAGGCAGAGGTGTCGGTACGGCAGCGGCGAAGCTGATGCTTCGGTACTGTTTTGAGGAAGAACAGCTGCACAGAGTGTATCTGCGGGCACTGTCGGACAACGGGCAGGCAATCCGCAGTTATGAAAAAGCGGGATTTCGCAGAGAAGGCCTGCTGCGGGATGATGTGTGTATTGACGGAAACTATCGGGACATCGTCTGGATGGCAGCGGTGAATTCCGGAAATGATCAGGAAAACGAGGAATAGAACAAAAATCATGAAAAAAGTAAGCTTTGTAATCCCCTGCTATCGCTCGGAACATACTTTACCCCATGTGGTGAAGGAAATCCGGGATACCATGCAAAAACTCACACAGTATGAATACGATATTTTTCTGGTGAACGATGCTTCCCCGGACAATACCATGGGAACCATACGGAATCTGTGTGAGCAATACGACAATATCAAAGGAATCGGCTTTGCCCGGAATTTCGGACAGCATGCGGCGCTGATGGCGGGGCTTCGCCATTCGGACGGTGATTATGTGGTATGTCTGGATGACGACGGACAGACACCGGCGGACGAAGTGGACAAACTGCTGGACAAACTGGAAGAGGGCTTCGATGCCGTTTACGCCAGCTATGAACATAAACAGCATTCGGCTTTCCGGAACATGGGAAGCAAGGTCAATGAGCTGATGACCCGGATGATGCTGGACAAACCGGCGGATCTGTATATTTCCAGCTATTTTGCGGTGAAGAGATTCGTGGTGGAGGATATGATCCGCTACGAGAACTCCTACCCTTACGTCATCGGGCTGGTACTGCGGGCCACCAAAAACATCACCAATGTGGCGGTCTGCCACAGGGAAAGAGAGGAAGGCAGTTCCGGATATACACTGAAAAAATTGTTGGGCCTGTGGTTCAACGGGTTTACCGCTTTTTCGGTGAAACCTCTGCGGATCGCCACAACACTGGGTGTGGGATGTGCCGGTATGGGCTTTCTCTATGGAATTTATACCATTATCAAGCGGCTGGTGAATCCCAATGTCCCCATGGGCTTCAGCGCCCTGATGGCAGCAGTGGTATTTTTCGGCGGTATGATCATGATCATGCTGGGACTGATCGGAGAATATGTGGGACGTATTTACATCAGTATGAACAATTCTCCCCAGTATGTGATCCGGGAAAAGATCCATCTGGGCGGGGAAGACCGGGAATCTAAGTAAAACAGAAGGGTAACAGGAAAACGGATGAAGAAAGAACGTTTTGTGGATTGGTGGAAACAGGACAAACGTTATATGACATTGCTGAAAGCGGTACTGATGGCACTGCTTCCCCTGCTCTGCTGTCTGGTGCGGACGGCAGCGGAAGGAAGAAGCATCGGACAGGTGTATCTTCCGTCTTCGGAATGGAACGACGAATTATTCTATTTCAAGCAGGTGGAGGGAATTGTAAATTACGGCTTTCCCCGGGGATATTTCGGTTTTAACGAAAGTCATGCACTGCAGTTGTCTTTTGCGGCATGGAGCCCGGTGCTTGTATTCCCCTGGATCCTGTGGGGATTGCTGTTCGGCTGGAATCTGATGTCTCCGGTGATCTGCAATATCGTTCTGCTGACGATCACCATGTTCGTATTTGTCTGGCTGGTGAAGCCCACCTGGAAACAGCTGGGGATCCTGACGGTATTGTTCAGCCTGTATTCCCTGTTTGTCAGATATATGCTGTCCGGTATGCCGGAAGTGATCTGCTTCAGCATGCTGATCCTGTTCTACGGTCTGGCCATGAGCTATCTGAAAAAGGAGAGCCGCGGGAAGCTGATCGCCATGTTTGTAATATCGGTACTGCTGACCCTGATGCGGCCTTATATGCTGCTGTTTCTGGCACTGGCCTGCTATTTCTGGATCTGCCGTAATAAAAAGGCGGGCTGGATCGGGTCGGTTCTGGTAGTGGCGGCAACGGGAATTACCTATGCCCTGATCAAACATTATCTGGGAGCGGAATATTTTACACCGCTGTTTTATACGGACTGGATCACGACCTTTTTTACGGATGGCATCGGTGCGGGCTTCCGGAATTTCTTTGGAACCCTTCACTGGAAGGGACTGGAGTTCTACAGACATTGTATTGCCGGAGTCAGAAACGGTCTGGCTTCCGGAGCGTTTTTTGACGGGTATCTGTTAGTGCTGTTGATCCTGCTGGTGCAGAGTTTCCTGGATATCCGCACGCTGCGCCGGGCAAAGCGCGTAGAGCGGATTGTGATGGAACCGGAAGATAAAAATGTGCGGGATGCGCTGTTCGGCACCTTTACGCTGACGGAAGACAGAAAACGGGAACTGCACAACCGGCTGGTTA
The DNA here is from genome assembly GCA_050873925.1 of Acetatifactor sp. Lineage (GTDB taxonomy): Bacteria > Bacillota > Clostridia > Lachnospirales > Lachnospiraceae > Acetatifactor. The sequence goes on along the minus strand of JBNMJR010000042.1, from coordinate 4,085 downwards.
TTGAAGTACATTTTGCATTGAGCCTGATCGCCATGCTGTTTGCACATTTGCTCATGTACAAAATGGTGGAGGGCAGCAAACATTTTCTGACCTTTATCGCAGCGGGCATTTTCATTATAAGTATGCTGGAGACCAGATATTATAAGAAAGCGGTGCTTCTGGGAGCGGCTTTCCTGTATTTGTACAGCTTCAAAGCAGTGGAACCTTATGACTATCAGATCCCCTATGTGACGGAGGAACGGCAGGCACAGGTGGAATACTGGCAGGAAATCTTCTCGGAAAAGCTGGACATGAACACGGAGCGGGTGCCGAATTATGAGAATGTAGTGATCTGGACCTTCGGAGATGAGACCCCGGAAGGCAATCAGAATCTGAAATGGCAGCTTTTGTACAGTGTACCGACGGGCTTTGGCATCAGCTGTTGTGAACGGGAATATATTACGGAGCATCTGACGGAGTTGCAGAGCCGGTATCTGGCAACGGTAAGCGGTGGAACAATTGATGAAATGTGCCGGGCGGCAGGATATGAAGAACTCGGAAGGGACGCGGATCTGGTGCTGTACCGGAGATACTGAAAAAGATTTTAAAATAAAAAATGACAGAACGGGAAGGAACTATAGACGTAATGGAGACACAGAGCAGAAAACAGCATAATTTCACAGAGAACAATATGTGGGCACTGCTGTGGCATGGACTGCCGGTGGCAGCGATGCTTCTCTGGGGAGCTTTCTGTATTACCAACAGCCTCTGGTATGACGAGGCTTATTCGGCATCCATGGTTTCCCTGCCCTGGAAACGCCTGATCTATATTACGGCTACGGATGATCATTCGCCGTTCTACTATGTGCTTTTAAAAATATTTTACCATCTGTGTGGTGGAGGTACTCATTTCTGGGCGCTGAAGCTGATGTCTGTGCTGTTTATGCTGGGCTATATGCTGTTGGGAAAATATTATGTGGCAAAATTGTTTGACCGTAAGATTTCCGTGTATTTTATGCTGTTTTCCCTGCTGATGCCGATCTTCAGCGTGCAGGCGGGAAATGTGAGAATGTACGCGGTGGCATTGTTTTTCCTGACATTGACGGGGCTGTCTGCCTATGACATTTTCAGAGAGGCAACCCGGAAAAAATGGATCGTATTCTGTATCGCCAGCATCGGTACGGTGTACTGTCATACCTTTGCACTGATTCAGACATTTTTATTCTATCTGCTGTTTTTCGCAGTGATCCTGATCACACATAAGAAGGAACTGATCAAGGGATACTTTATCTCCGGATTTACGGTGGCACTGGTCTTTTCCCCCTGGCTGGCAGTGACAATCCGGCAGTTTGTCCTGCGGATGCGCTATGATGACGGTTCCACTGCGGAACTGGCAACTCTGTATTCCGTCATGGATTATTGTAAGGAATGGTTCTCGGCGGTGGAGACGCCCATCGGCATTGTCGTACTGCTGGGAATGGCATTGTGTCTGGTACTCAGCTACGGAGCCGTGGACTGGGTGAGACAACATCACAATGGGGCACCGGCTATTGCGTTTGGCACTTTTGCCCTGACGGGCATTGTGGGAGGCGTGATCTCCGCCACAGTCAACAACTGTTTTATGGGGCGCTACGCATTTCCGGGCATGGGATTTGTCATGCTGTGGTATGCCGTGGGATTTGCACAGATCACGGAAAATGCAAAAGGAAAAAGCAGAAAGATATGGGCGGCAGGACTTCTGGGAACGGCAGGCCTTTGCTTCCTGTTACAGTATACTTCCGAAATCCGTCTGGAATATGACGACGGTCTGGAAATCTATGAGAATTTTGTGGAAGAACAGATGACGGAGAACGATGCGATCATCGGGCCCTATACCCATACGATCTTTTTGAATGTGTATCATCCCGAACTACATTATTATACGATCGCATATAAGCTGTACAGCCTTCCCTTTGTGAATACGGATGCGTTGAGCAGCTACAGTCAGCTGGATAATTATGACAATCTGTGGTATATCTGCTTCCGGGGAGGCTATCCCAATGAAATGGAAGATGAATACAGCTATGAAGAAGTGTTGCAATTCCACTATATGTACTACGATTTTGTAATCTACCGGCTGGAAAAACTGGTGGAAGAATAAGAAAAAGGAACGGATGAAACGAATGGAAAAAGTGATGCAGAAATGGAAGGGGTACGGAAACCGCTTCCTGCAGAACCGCCTGTATATGGGGATACTGTTATTGACTGCAGTATGTGCCTACGGCTATAAGGTGACAAATGCGACCATCGGCATCGATGATACGCCATCCTTATATTATTTCGAAGAAGGACTGATTGCCATTGTAGGGCGGTGGGTTCTGTTTCTGCTGAACAAAGTGGTGTCATTGGCGGAGTTTGTTCCTTTTGTGACGGATTTTGCGGCGGTAATTTTACTGGTACTGGCAGCTGTCGTCTGGTCCGCACTGTTTTATTCCGTGCTGGGAGAGAAGGTTCCGGTTGCCGGGTATGCTTTTTTCGGAGCAGTATTTATTTCCTGCCCTTTGATCAGTGAAGTTTTTACTTATTTTCTGCACAACGGGATTGCCATCGGTTATCTGTGCTGCGGCATCAGTCTGTGCTGTGTCAGGGAGTGGCAGAGCAGTCACCGGAAAATGCAAAAGGGGTCCGGCATCCGGCAGAAGCTTGGATGCCTGGCAGGAACAAAGATCCTGGCTGCGGCAGTCTTTTTATGGATCGCCATGGGCTGTTATGAGTCTTTCATGATCCTGTGGCTGGCAGGGCTGATGCTTTTGCTGTTGACAGAGCGGATCGCACTGGGGCGGCAGGAGAAAGATGTCTTTGCCACACTGGTGGCAGGTGCGGTGACAGCACTTCTGGCCATTGTGCTGCGTAGTCTGATGATCGTGGTGGTGACGAAAGCGTTTCATCTGGAATATCTGCAGGGAGAAGCGGTACAGCGTTCCGTGACGGAAATGCTGGGCTGGATGCTGCAGCCGGGTGCTTTTGGTGAGCTCACCATGATCCTGAAGAGGACGTTTGTCCTGTATGGTGTGTTTGCTTATGCCTATCTGCCGATCCGTATTTTCGTACTGGCTGCCTGTGTGATCACGATAGTGATGGTACGGGTGATCCGGGGCAGAGATCTGTGGGCACTTTTGTTATTGCCGGCAGCTTATCTGGCAGCGTTTTCCCTTCTGTTCATTGAGGGAAAAGCCACGTTGTACCGTTCGGCACAGTTTTTGCCGGTCTTTTGCGGATACGGAGCGCTGCTTTTAGTGTATGGGATCTGGCAGCTGACGGGATCTTCCGTAAAAAAAGCGAAGAATACGGCGGGCAGAAAAATTTCCGGCGGTGTGAGGACACTTACATTTCTGGTGCTGGCGGTGATCCTCTGGAACCAGTGCATGGATATGACCGGATGGTTCTATATTGATAAGAAAAAGTACGATGTGGCGGTGAAAACTGTGGATCAGATCGCAATGGATCTGGAACGGGATTTCGATACCTCCAAGCCGGTGATCTTTACGGGAAATTATGACATTCCTTACAGCATCATTCAGGATGCCTACGTGAGTTACAGCAGCCCCATTTATTATAAGATGAAACGACTGACGGATCTGATCGATCCGGATCTGCTGGATAAATACAATCGCGGTTCCAGAGGCGTGTGGGTGGCACAGACACCGGCACTGTCCGTGATCGACTGGGGACGTTATGCCTTTGATTCCGATGCGGAACTGGTGAAATTTTTCGAGATGCACGGCCATTCTCTGGTGGCGCTGGAGGATATCAGTCTCTATGCGGCAGCGGAAGAAGAATCCAAAGATCTGCCGGAATATCCGCAGGAGGGATATATTGTAGATAAGGGGGATTATATTATTGTTCACTTCTGATCATAGAACCTCTGTCGGCAGCAGGCTGGATGCGTGGATCCGGCGGCTGGACAGTTTTCCCTTCTGGTGGATGGGAATTCTGGTAGCGGTGGTGTTTTTTCTTCCTTATTTTGTTCTGGGAGATGGCTGCATCTTCGAGATCAATGACCAGCTGGATGAGAGTATTATGAATTATATGCTGCCCGCCAGGCATTTGTGGGATGGCAGTACGGT
>JBNMJR010000041.1:0-13479 GCA_050873925.1 Acetatifactor sp. | reverse complement strand
GATACCTATGCCTGTCATGTGAGAGCGGATATTTTCTGCCTTTGCACCAGCTATGAGAAAATAGAAGAACTGGAAGAGATTGTGAAGGAGATCAAGAAACGGATCGACGAATTTCCTTTTGCCTATAAAGTACAGCCATCCTTCGGAATCGGGGTATCTCCGGAGCGGGAGCCTGCCGTCAGTTACCTGAAGGATTGTGCTACCATGGCCATGAACAGCATCAAGGGAAAAGTATACCAGACCTATGCTATTTTTGATGAAAAAATGCGCAGACAGCTGATGCGTGAACGACAGGTGGAGAATGATATTGTCGGTGCTCTGGAGAATGGAGAACTGCTTCTGTATGTGCAGCCGAAGGTGGATATGAGCACCGGACGGATCATTGGCGGTGAAGCTCTGGTACGCTGGCAGCATCCGGAAAAGGGACTGGTGCCGCCGGGAGAATTTATCCCCGTGTTGGAGAAAAACGGTTTTATTATTAACGTGGACGAATATATCTGGGAAAAGGTATTTGCCTACCTGGGAAAACTGAAAGAGGAAGGCAGAGAGCTGGTACCCATCTCCATCAATGTATCCAGACTGCATGCCTACGATACCCAGCTTGCGGAGAATCTGATCCGACTGCGGGAAAAATACGATATCCCGGCAGAGTATGTTCCGTTGGAATTGACGGAAAGCGCTTTCCTCGAGGATGAGGAAGGCATGTATCAGAGAATGGAAAATCTTCGGGCCCAGGGATTTTTGGTGTCCATGGATGATTTCGGTACCGGATATTCTACCATGAACATGTTGAAGAACCAGACTCTGGATGAGATCAAGATCGACCGGGAATTTATCCGGGATCTGGAGAAGGACAAGAGTCTGATCATCATCCGCAATACCATTGCCATGCTGCAGCAGCTGGGAGTTCATATCGTCATTGAAGGTGTGGAGACGGAGGAACAGAAGGAGTTCCTGTTAGGCTGTAATTGTACCGATGTACAGGGCTTTTTATTCTATCGTCCGATGCCGGTGGAGGAGTTCGACAAGCTGCTTCTGAAACAGGAACGGGAGCCGGATATGGCAAAATAGACAAAGACAAAATAGACAAATGCGCAGACCGCATTCTGACGGGCTTTTTGGAATAAGCCTGACAGAATGCGGTTTTTCTTTGGCCATTCTTCCGAAAATGAGAAAATAGTTCCGGAGGCGTTGACAGATGCCACGGAAGAGAGTAATCTGCATATTACCCGACAGGTCAGTCGAGGTCAAAATTCTAAATATCAGGTCATATTCGACCAGGAATCACATAATGTATTAATTAGTGCAAAATGGATTATTTTCAGAAAAACCAACAGGAGGATGTATGGAGGAAAGAGAAAACAAAAGGGAGGAAACTGCCTCTGATGCAGAACTGCAGAGGCTGGTGGAGGATTTTATCACGCAGAAACAGGTACTTTTGATCCAGGTAAAAAAAGGCGTGTTGGGAAAAGAGGAATTTCTGCAGGAAGCAGGAAAACATATCGATCAATATTATCATTTCCCGGCTGTAAAAAAGAAAAGACTTTTAAAAGCATTTGAGCAATATATTTTCGGATATTCCAGACTGTCGCCGCTCATGGATGACAAAAGCATTTCGGATATCCGGGTGGTAAGCCATGACTGCATCCGGATCAAAAGAGAAGGGAAGCGTATGGATGCGGGAATTGCCTTTGCCTCGGAGAAAGAGTACCGGCAGTTCATTGACTATGTGGCCACCAGGAATCAGGTGAATATATCCAATCTGAATGCAATTCAGAGATTTACGGATACCGAAAGCCATCCGGATTTTATCTTTCGATTTACGTTATCCATGCCCATCGTCAATACCTACAGCGAGCCATACCTGTGTATCCGGAAGGTGCCGAAGAGCTTTCCCATGATGACGGAGCTGGTGGAGAAAGAGATGATGGACAGGAATACGGCAGAATTGCTGGTCCAGCGGTTCCGGCAGGGATCGACCCTGATCTGCGGAGGAAATTCCTCCGGCAAAACCACACTGCTCAATGCTTTGAAGGAGACACTGCCGGATGACATGGCGATTCTGGTGGCCCAGCAGGCAGATGAGCTTACCACATTGTTTCATCCGGATATGATGTTTCTTCATTCGCTCCCCGGCACCTCGGAGAGCAGTGTGAATTATGATTTAAAACATATCAGCATAGCGGGACTGACGATGGACGTGGATTTTTTTATCATAGGTGAAGTGAAGGGTGGAGAAGCACTGTATCTGCTGAATGCGGCGTATACGGGACAGATCTGTGCAGCTACGGTACATGCACCTTCTGCGGACAGGGCACCGGAGAAGATCGTGGACTATGCAATGTATGACAGCCGTTATTCCCGCAACGAATTAATGAAAATGATGGACTGCTTTCAGACCCTGGTGTTTATGGAACATTACCGGGTGAAGGAGATCTTTGCCTGTCTGGGGTGGAACGCAGAGAAAGAGAATCTGGAGTATGAGAGATTGTTTTGACCATTACATGAGAGGAGAGACTTATGATCATATACGTATGGATCTTTTGTTTAATATTTATGGGTTTTCTGCTTCTGTTTGGAAGGATACGGTGGGTGGAGACTGCAAAACGCCTGCTGTCCCGGACGAAAAAAGGGATGGATCAGTCGGCAAGACTGCGGGTATTGGAAAACCGACACAAACTGCAGGAGCTACAGCGTAACAACACCTGGATCTGCCGGGTGGAAGAATTTCTCTGCTATTGCGGCATACGACGCCGATTTCCCGGATGTACACCGGAAAAGTGGATCGCGGGCAATCTTCTGGGAATGGTGGTAATCTTCGGATTATTGCTGGGAAGCACCGGGAATTTCCTGATAGCGCTGTCAGGAACAATAGTATGCGGTGCTGTGGAATATCTGCTTCTGTGTACGTTGCGGGCAGGAGAATTGCGGGTGACCAATGAAAATCTGCTGAAATGTCTGAATTTCCTGGGGAATTACAGTCTGACGGCGGGAGAGATCACCATGGTGCTGGGGCAGGTGAGCCGTTATGTGGAGGAACCGTTAAAAGGAGCCCTGGAGGAATGCGCGTATGAAGCACAGACTACCGGAGACAGTTCTCTGGCACTTTTGTCCATGGCGGAACGCATAGAACATCCCAAAATAAAGGAACTGGCCAGAAATCTGGAGATCAGCATCCGCTACATGGCAGATCTGACAACACTGGTAGACAGTAGCAGAAGGTCTGCGAGGGAATATTTGCGCACGGAAGAGGAACGCAAAGGAATGCTCAGAGAAGCAGGTATCAATATGGCATTGCTTATGGGAATGTCGGTGTTTGCCCTGCTGACGGTGGACCGGCTGATTGATGTGTCGGTCTGGAAAATATTGTCCGGAACTTTGCCGGGGCATCTGGCTCTGGGTGTCTATGGATGGATACTGTTTCTGTTTATGCGGAAGCTGTATGGTTTTCGCCGTTAGTCGGGGAGGTGCGGAAGATGAGCTGGAGAGTTATCTGGATTCCCGAACTGTTGGGAGCGGTACTGGGAGGCATTTTTGTGTTCCGGCTGGGCATAGGAACGATGCCGAAAACAGTGCTGCATGCCTGCGAGGAATTCGCCGGGATGCTCAGAGAGAGTCGAAACTATGAAAACTGGGTCACCGGAACAGAAAAGAAATTAAAGAAAAACGGTGCAAAATTCCATTATGGGAAAAAGATCACACCGGTAAAATATCTGTTGATGCGTCTGTTACCTTCACTTGGGGCAGCACTGGCACTGGAAAATACCGGCTGGGGATATGCACTGCTTGGGGCAGCGGTACTGTATTACGTACCGGAATTGCTATTGCTGTATCTGAACCGGCAGGATAATCGTAAGATGCTGCCGGATCTGCAGCTGATCTATCAGGCGTTGGAAGTACAGACCCGTGCCGGAGTTTATGTGACGGATGCTCTGACGGAATGCTGCCAGAGTGTCCGGACGCAGAGGCTACAGCAGGCACTAATGGAACTGTCCGGGGATCTTGTCATACAGTCGGATCTGGTGACGGCTTTGTCTGACTTTCAACAGAAATTTGACAATCGTCAGATCGATGCGTTGTGCATTACTCTGATACAGGCGGGAGAGTCGGGGCAGGCAATAGATTTGCTGAAGGACATGGGAGAGCAGTTGAAGGATATGGAGCTTACAGTACTCCAACAGCAGAAAAGTGCACTGGACCGCAGCATTACTTTCTATCAGCTGGGAATGCTGGGGGCGGTACTGGGAATTATTTTATATGCCTGTGTGGGATATATGTTCCGGGCAGTGGTGCAATTCTGACATAACAATAAAGTAAAAAAGAAAGGGAGAAACGAATGAAAAATTTACAGAGAATCTGGAAAAAGGTAACAGGGCATGCCATGCAGAGAGAGCAGGGAATCGATGGAATCCTGGTCACGGTGGGGTTGTGCATTATCGCACTGTTATTGTGTGTAGTCATGAAGGATAGTCTGACAGGCTTTATACAGACTATTGTGACGGCAATGCAAACCAAAGCTGCGGATATCCTGACAGGGGTATAGGACGGGAGAAAATTATGACGGAACGAGGAAAACAGCCCGGGAACATCGGGGAGCTCCTGACGATGGGGATGTGTGTACTGGCTCTTACGGTGGTGATGCTGAACTATATGCAGAATGTACAGTTGTTACAGGCGAAGGAGAATGTGGGGCAGCTGGCGAGGGCCTATCTGCTGAAAATGGAGACGGTAGGATACCTGGAGCCACCGGATCAGGCACGGCTGACGGCAGAACTGGAGAATGTGGGACTGACAGAGATCGATTATGAGGGAAGTACTTTGGAACCTGCAGGATACGGGGAACGCATTATCCTGCAGATTCACGGAAAGCTGGGCGAGCAATATGAAATACAGGAAAAGAGAGTATCTACTGCGAAAAACTGAGAAAAGACAGACGGCAGGAAGGGTAGAAAGCGGACAGGTCTCCTGGGTGATGGGATTGTTTTTGATACTGTTTCTGGCGATTCTGTTGAGTATGCAGCTGCAGCTGGCACTGTACAGGGCATCCGCACAGTATCTGGAGGATGCTCTGGCACTGTCCAATCTGGCATCCGCAGTCATTGATATCCGGGAGTACGGCAGCACACATAAGGTGATCATCAGGGATCAGGAACAGGCATATGCAAGATATTGTTCTGCAGTCCGTGAGAATCTGGGATTAAATGAAAATTATGAGGCAGCCGGTCACAAACTGATCTCCGGAAAGGTAGAGATACAAAATTACATTATCTATAATGTCACGGAAACAAAAGTACAGGTGTGGGAACGAAACGGTGACGGACAGATCCTGGAATGGGAGGGAAGCCTGGGAGAAGTGAGGACTCCGGAGGGACAGACCATCGAGAATACCGGCGTGTACAGCAAGATCACATATCCGTTGGAAGGCTTCCTGGGAATTACGGTGACTGCCGAAAAAAGCAAGCTGGCAGATGTGGTCAGTGAATATATGGGAGAGGAAACGAATGAAAAAACGGAAGATGGGTCAGGCGTGGAAGAATAGAATCTGGAACGGGAGCATTCTGGCGGCGTTTGTGGCAGCCATAGCGGTATTTGCATTTTTGCTGCAGACAGAAAAAAGAGTGCTTACGGAATATGAAAAAGAACAGGTATGCGTGGTAACGGCGGCAATTCCCGGAGGAGAAAAAATTTCTTCGGAAAATGCAGAGCAGTATATTACAGTCATGGAAATCGACAAAAGAATTGTGCCGGAGACTGCAATAAAAAGCATGGAGTCGGCAATCGGAAGAATAGCGGCATATGGAGCGGAACAGGGGATGGTACTGACTACAGGCATGTTAAAGGAACTGCCGGAGATCACGGGACAGATGCGGGAACCTGTTATTGCTGGATTTCGTGCCGAAGATCTGTATCAGGTAGTGGGAGGTGTCCTGCGTGCCGGAGACAGGATCCATATCTATTGCGTGGAACAGGAGAAAGAAGCGCAAAATGGGAAACTGCTGTGGGAAAATGTGTATGTTCAGCAGGTGTTTGACCGGAATGGAGCTGCAATCGGCAGTGATGACAGAATAACTCCGGCACAGAGAGTAAATGTCTATATGGAAAAAGAAAGGGTGGCGGATTTTTATGTCGCACTGGCACAGGGCTCCTTACGTGTTGTCAAGGCAGAGGATACGGATAGACAGGAGGAATGAGAATGCGGTATGGGAGATGGCTGGTGGGATTACTCGTATTGGGAATTGCCCTATTGCTCCCGATGCAGACGGAAGCGGCAGAGAAAAAGACCATTTATAACAGTCCTTATGTGTCTTTCAGTCCGGACGGACAGGCATTTACAACCTGTGTCGGAGACCGGAATTATGTGTGGTATGCGGAAAATGAAAGTACCACTGTGTATACACAGATCCCTTCTTCTCTGAGAGCTCCGGCAGCAGGAGAGCATACTTATACCGAAGAAAGGTATGGGGAAATTCCCGTGGGTTACTGGAAGGTGGTACACAGAGTGGGACAGTGTATTCATACTTCATATCAGGGAAAAAATTGGCACGGAATCGCATTTGGCAGACAAAAGTGTCTGAAATACTACTATTCCGGTTGGAAAGCCTATTGTGCGGATTGCGGAGAGGCCATTGAACAGGCCAATATCTATATGAGCAGAGAGGCGGCCGCTTCGATACAGTATCTGGATCTGGGGAATGAAAACGGACCGATGAGTTATTATTATCTCTGTCCGTTTTGCAACAACATGGAACAAGGGGTGGAACTGACACCCCATAAATGTAAAAATATCTCCCGGAATCAGTACAAGGTCCGCTATATGGCCAATACGGAAGGGACCTCGTATAGTGGTTACATGGATGACAGCATCCATATGTACAATAATGCGGAACTGTATGAAGGGAAGGCGGTTACTCCCGTGACACATTTGACCCGGAACAATTACAGCCGGACCGGATATTTGTTTGTGGGCTGGAACACGAAACCGGATGGCTCCGGAACCGCTTATGAGGACAAGGCGGAAATAGAAAATCTCCGGCAGGCGGATTGGAGAGACAGGACAACCTGGACGGAGAATGATCATGGTATGGTCGATTTATATGCACAGTGGGTGCGGTGTGAAAGTACCCTTGTGCTGGATGCCAATGGTGGAAGCTATGATGAACGGGAGATATTCTCTGTAACGCGGCAATATCTCGAAAGATATATATTGCGGGAAGAACTGGTCTGTGCGCCGGAAGGTTACAGGGTGTCTTTTCAGACCAATGGCGGATCGAAGGTTGAGCCGATCCGGGGGAAAAATCGTTTTGTGGAATGGAAAAAGGAACAGCCGTTCCGTGGCACTCTGGATGGAAAGCAATATATTTTTGACGCTCCGGACGGTAATGTGGACAGGCTGACGGCGGTCTATCAGCCGGAAACGGTCACGCTGCCGGAAGTTACCAGAGCCGGCTGGGCTTTTGGAGGCTGGTATTACGACCCGGAATTCCGTCGGCCGGCAGGAGGGGCGGGCGACCGGATCATACCGTCCGGGGATCTGACGTTGTATGCACAATGGGTGGATCTTACACTGCAGGCAGAAGACAATTATAAGGAAAACGAAGGAAAAGGAGCTGTGGATCTGTCCTGGTCACAGACGGACGGAAACAACAAAACCTACCTTATTTACCAGAAGAAGGAGGGCGGAACCTGGAAGCGGGTCAACAGCGCTACGGATATTAACAGTGAGGCAACTGTTGATCTGACCGGCATTTATGAAGGAAAGACAAGGACATATAGCGTACCGTATACCGGACTCTACGTCATAAAGGCGCTGGGAGCACAGGGACAGAGTTACGGTGCTTATCCGGGCGGGTATGGTGGAAGTGTCTCCGGAACGTTCTGGCTGCAGAAGGGTGAACAACTGACCTATGCGGTGGGCGGTCAAAACGGTTATAACAAAGGAGGCAGGGCATCATATTACGGAAGCGGAGGAGGAATGACATCTGTGATATCCGACCGGAAGGGAGTTCTGCTGATTGCCGGCGGAGGCGGCGGAGCATCCCCGGGCGGTGCAGGCGGTAAGGGCGGCAGCGCGGAAAGCATCCTCGGGCAGCAGGAAGGAGAAGCGGGGATGGCCGGAGGCGGAGCCGGGTATTACGGCGGCACTGCCGGAGAGAAGATCGTGCATCACCATACGAATGACTGTTATAGAGATGCTTCTTATACACCGACATTCGGAGACTGGGAATATTTTATGTGGGGATCTAACTGCTTTGATTCCGCTAATATAAATTCCTGCCAGTATAACGGACACACCGTAGGCGATGACGAGGATGGGTGGAGTCGTGCCATAGTCCGGGTCGGATGGGCCAGAAACGGTAATTATCCGGAAGACCGGATGTGGGATATTTCCGGCTATAAAGGAATTCCCACCAACGGCAATACGACACTGAATCTGTCTTATTTTTGCGACGGCTGGGGAGCGTTGGGCGGAAATATCGTAAATACCAACTGGCTGCCGGATAAAATGCAGCCATCGGAATTTGTGATTCTGGATCAGAACGGAACGAAGATCGCACAGGGGAAGTTCCGGGATTATCCTTTTTATGCAAGGAATGGCCGGGGCAGCCCGGCAACCAGTGAATTTCAGCAGTCTGTGCATATTTCATTACCGGAGGGAACGACACATATATATGTACACCTGAATTTTCATTTAAGCGGAAATGTCTGGTTTACCGCCGGAATCAATGGGCTCAGTTTCAGCGGAGGGAGAACACTTGCATGTGGCTGCCGGGAGGGACAGGTCATATCTTCGAAGCCGGCATACGGCGGAAGCAATTATGTGAATCCGGAATATGCATTGTTATATGAAAGTGAGAGCGGAGTGCGCAGCGGTGACGGATTATTGCATTTGCAGTCGAAAGCTGTCGGCTATCAGGAGACTTTACGGCTGGAAGGAGTTGCAGCGGACGATCTTGCAGCTCCGGGTAAAATTTCGGAAGAAGTTATAAGGGAAGCTCTGGACAGCGAAAGAATACGGATCTCATGGGAAAAGCCGGAGGATTACGGAACGGTGTATTATCACAGAGCGGAATCCTATCTGACGGGAAGTACTTCCAGGCTGTGTGATTCCAATATCACGAAAAACACATTGGTTAGTGGTGTCAGGGGATATTATTATCTTGTGGATCAAAACAGTGATACGGTCGTAACGGACGATGCCGGTTATTGCAAAGAGCCCCGCATGGAACTGACTGTAAAGGAGGGGATACAGTATCTGCATGTTGCCGCTGTGGATGTGGCGGGAAATGTAGGTGAGACCACACATATTTGTGTGGATGGAAAACGGATTCTGTGGAACCTATGCACAAGACAGCTTAAGATAAACGAAGCCGGAGACAATGTATGCCCGGCATCTGCGGATAAAACCTGGTATGTCCGGGCGGACGGAAAGACACCGTTCACATTAACAAATACATCTTATATGGAAGGTACGGCAAGAACGGACTATCAGCCCAACGGAACAATTTATGAAACGTTAATGATGGATGGCAGCAGGGCAAGGAATATTATCGTTACGCCGTCTGCGGAAATAACGGATGGTGTGATCCGCACGGATGCCGAGGGACTTACTTATGCGACCGAAGGGGCTACGGTACTGCACCAATATTCTTATTCCTATACTCTGCGGTCGAACCGGAACCGGGAGCTTACCGGAGTGCAGCAGTTTGTGATAGACAGTGAATGGAATGGACAAACGATTCGTGTGACTCCGGTGGCAGAAGCGGATAGCGGAGCGGACAAAGTATACTCTGTACATGAACGGGATCGGAAAAACGGAATCACTCTGATCGCGGACGGGGAAGCCCCGGTCATTCGGGGGATGGAACAACTGGAAAACCGTGAGTTGATCGATCGCAGAGACGGAACTGTTACCATACGAATTACAGCCGCAGATGCCTTAAGCGGCGTGGACCGTTTTACAATTATTATCAGCAATACGGATAATGCTATTTCTAAAACCTATCTTCCCGGAGAGGACGGTAGTATCACGATTACAATTACGGAGGATGAACCGTTATTCAGCGGGGACTTTACAGTATTAGGGTATGCCTCGGATCATGTGGGAAATGAGAGCCGTATCTGTTACGGTACGACGGAATTTGCACTGGAAAGCAGCGTGAAACGTGTTCTGGAGCCACAGGAGCCGGTCTTCAAATGCGGAGAAAGCGGAGTTCTTACCTTTACCACATGGGGATATGCGGACCGGGTAGAAGTCGTGTTTCCGGAATGTATGTCGGCGTTGGATCCTGATCTGGACAGAGTATATGAATATACGGACAGTCCGGGGTATTGCATAACGGAGCAAATGCAATTTATGGTGCCGCTTCAGACACCTGAGAATCAGAAACTTGAGATTACGGTGCGGGCCTATAAGGGCGATAAAAGGCTGGAGGAGCATCCCGCGATCAGTGTGATCGGCGTGTCGGGAAGTGTGTTGGACGAACTGCGCACACGATTACGGTAAGGAGAGAACATGAGAAGCTTGGAAATAGTATTTCGGATACTGTGGTCAGGAGTTCTGGGAGTACTTATCTATGGCAGTACCATCTGTCTGTTGCGTCCGGAGATGGCGGAAGAGATCGAAGGTATGACATGGAGAAAATGTTGGTTCCTTGGGGGACTGGCGTGGATCAACGCGGTTGCGATTCTTGTCATAGGGGAAATGGATGGAAGACTCCCGGAAGAAAACAGCCTGCTGATTTTGGGAGCACAGGAAATCCTGTGCTCCCTGCTGGCGGGAGGTCTGCTGGCGGCGGCATGTATGGATGCTGTAAACAGCTATGTGTATAATTATGTATGGTGGTGGTGCCTGCCGTGGACGGGAATGCTGTTGGGGCTTCCGGTGGCAAAAGCTTATATGGGGGACGGACTGTGGCGGATCACAGGCAGGCTTGGCATACAGCAGGCGGCAACAGTAGTATTGTTTGTTCTCCTGCAGCAGATATTGTTTGCCCAAATGTACGGAAGGGCGGACTGCCATGCATTTTCCGTATGTGCGTTGGCCGGTTGTGTCTGGCAGGGGAACCTGTTGTGGTTTCTGATCCATATGTTATTGGCGGTGACATTGCTGGCTGTAGTGCAGCTTTGCAGGAGAAATGTAACAAAGGATGGAAAACTTCGTGTACCGAAGCCGTTTATTCCATATATAGTGGTAACCTTCTGGCTGCAGATTCCGGTAATGTTGTATTTGCAGAGTGGAACAACGCATATTTATGCATAAACAGTTGCGCAATTTTCAAAAAGGTGCTATAGTAATCAACGTTTAAGGACGACTGTCGTCCGCAGAAAACAGACAGGAGGATAATATTATGAAAAAAGCAATCGCAATGTTACTTGCAACTGTAATGTGCACAGCAATGCTGACAGGTTGTGGTTCTGATTCCACAGCAAATGAGAGTTCTCAGGCTTCTGAGAGCAGCGTGGCAGAGACTGCCGCAGCAACCACAGAAGCAGCAGCTACTACCGAGGTAGCTGATAAGACCGAGGGTGGTGTACTGGTATTCGGTACCAACGCAGAATTCCCTCCCTTTGAGTATGTAGGAGATGACGGAGAACCCGACGGATTCGACGTAGCTCTGATCAAAGCAGTAGGTGAGAAGCTGGGTATGGAAGTACAGGTAGAGAACATGGAGTTTGACTCTCTGGTAAGCTCCATCGGCAACAGAATCGACGGTGCTATCGCAGGTATGACCGTTACTGACGAACGTAAGGAACAGGTAGATTTCTCTGATCCTTATTATGAGGCTGTACAGTTCGTAATCGTAGCAGCAGATTCCGATATTGCAACTGCTGATGATCTGAAGAATAAGACTATCGGCTGCCAGCTGGGTACTACCGGTATGTTCCTGGCAGAGGATATCGAGGGTGCTACCGCACAGACCTACAACAGAGCCATTGATGCAGTAAACGATCTGGTAAACGGCAGAGTAGATGCAGTTATCATTGATAAGAACCCCGCAGAAGTATTCAACACCAAGTTCGAAGGTAAGGTAAAGATCATCGACGGTGCAGATTTCGGTTTCGAAGCTGAGGAATACGCTATTGCACTTCCTAAGGGAAGCGAACTGGTAGAGCAGGTAAATCAGGCACTGGCAGATCTGAAGGCTGACGGTACCTTTGATGCACTGGTATCTGAGTACATCGGTGAATAATTTTTATACAAAATATACACGAAAAAGAAGAGAATGGCTTGTGCCATTCTCTTCTTTTTGCTATATTAAGGTAGGCAACATATACAGTTTGGCCAAGCGTACACTTATATATTCACAAGAAAGGCATAGGAAATAACATGCAAAGAATCTGGCAACATATTTATGCAGCTTTCATTGAAGCGGACAGATGGAAGCTTTATCTGAAAGGACTGGGAGTAACCTTAGAGGTTTCTTTTTTTGCGGCACTGCTTGGTATCCTGATCGGAACCATAGCGGCATTTTTGAAATTATCCACGCGAAAGAACGGATCGAAGACCATAGCGTCCCGGATTGCGAGCGCTTATATTGATATTATCCGGGGAACCCCTACCACGGTACAGCTGTTGATCATGTGGTCCGGCATTCTGGCTACCTGCAAGAACAGCGTGCTGATCGCCAGCCTGACTTTCGGTATCAACTCCGGTGCTTACGTGGCGGAGATCGTCAGAGCCGGCATCCTGGCTGTGGACAAGGGACAGATGGAAGCAGGCAGATCTCTGGGACTGAACAAATTACAGACGATGCGCTATATTATCATCCCGCAGGCATTTAAGAGCATTCTGCCGCCTCTGGGCAATGAATTTATCGTGCTGATCAAGGAGACCTCTATTGTAGGTTATGTAGGAATGAGTGACCTTACCCGTGTGGCCAACCAGATGACATCCAAGTTGTTTGATGTATTTACACCGCTGCTTGGTATTGCCTTCATCTATTTTGTACTGACCAAGGTATTGTCCATTCTGCTTGCAAAACTGGAAAGGAGACTGCGTAAGAGTGATAATCGTTAAAGATCTGCATAAAAGCTTTGAAGATAATCAGGTATTAAAAGGGGTAAATTATCATATTCATCCCGGTGAGAAGATCGTGGTGGTAGGGCCTTCCGGCTCCGGTAAGAGTACTTTTTTGCGTTGCCTGAACCTTTTAGAGAGACCCACTAGCGGTGAAATCTGGTTCGACGGACAGAATATCACGGATCCAAA
Organism: Acetatifactor sp.; assembly: GCA_050873925.1. Classification (GTDB taxonomy): domain Bacteria; phylum Bacillota; class Clostridia; order Lachnospirales; family Lachnospiraceae; genus Acetatifactor. The sequence continues at coordinate 269 of JBNMJR010000041.1, read as the reverse complement.
GATTGACATCAATAAGGTCCGTCAGCATATGGGCATGGTGTTCCAGCATTTTAACCTGTTCAACAATCTGACGATCATGAACAATATTACCCTTGCTCCCGTGAAATTGAAACTGATGAACGAGGAAGAGGCAAAAGAGAATGCCCTGAAACTGTTAAAGAGAGTAGGACTGGAGGAAAAGGCAGATGCCTATCCGGCATCTTTGAGCGGCGGCCAGAAGCAGAGAATTGCTATCGTCAGATCTCTGGCCATGAACCCCAGAGTTATGT
>JBNMJR010000040.1:0-13547 GCA_050873925.1 Acetatifactor sp. | reverse complement strand
CGGCAGCGGAGTACATCGTACAGATAAGAATCCGTGTTCAGTAAAAAGATCGTTCCCGGTCCTTCCTCGGTACGGGGCTAATCTAAATCATTATGCTCGGTGAAACACATGGTCTCCAGGCCGAGAGAAATCCCTTTATCGATCATCTCCGGCATGGGAGCCTGGGAATCTCCCGAAAAAGAAGAGTGAAGATGACAATCTGCTTTGATAGACATATTTTTCATCCTTTCTGGTTATCATAATACGAGCTTATTATAGCAAAAATCGGAACAAAAACCATACCATTTCTAAACAAACTGTAAAATTTACTACAAAATCACAAATATTTTTCATTTACATCTTGAATTATAATCCGGAATTAGGTAAAATGACTTTGCTGATAAAATTTTGACAATCTGTGAATAACGGAAAGCCAAAAGATATAAAATTAAAATTTTAGGAGGAAACTAAAATGGCAGTAAGAGTAGCAATTAATGGTTTTGGCCGTATTGGTCGTCTTGCATTCAGACAGATGTTCGATGCAGAAGGATATGAAGTAGTAGCAATCAACGATTTAACCAGCCCTAAGATGCTGGCACATCTGTTGAAGTATGATTCTTCTCAGGGTGTTTACAAGTATGCAAGCACCGTTGAGGCTGGCGAGGACAGCATCACTGTTAACGGCAAGACCATCACCATCTACAAAGAGGCTGACGCAAGCAAGCTTCCCTGGGGTGAGTTAAAGGTTGATGTAGTTCTGGAGTGTACCGGATTCTACACCTCTAAGGAGAAGGCTTCCGCACATATCACTGCCGGTGCTCGTAAAGTTGTTATTTCTGCTCCCGCAGGTAACGACCTTCCTACCATCGTATACAATGTTAACCACAAGACCCTGAAGCCCGAAGATACCGTTATCTCCGCAGCTTCCTGCACCACCAACTGCTTAGCACCTATGGCTAAGGCTCTGAATGATTGCAGACCTATCATGAGCGGTATCATGACCACTGTTCACGCTTATACCGGTGACCAGATGATCCTTGACGGACCTCAGAGAAAGGGCGATCTGAGAAGAAGCCGTGCAGGCGCTTGCAACATCGTTCCCAACTCTACCGGTGCAGCTAAGGCAATCGGCCTGGTAATTCCCGAACTGAACGGCAAGCTGATCGGCTCCGCTCAGCGTGTTCCGACCCCTACCGGTTCTACCACCATTCTGGTAGCAGTAGTTAAGGGCGCTGTAACCAAGGAAGAGATCAACGCAGCTATGAAGGCAGCTTCTACCGAGTCCTTCGGTTACAACACCGATGAGATCGTATCTTCCGATATCGTAGGCAGCACCTACGGTTCCATCTTCGATGCAACTCAGACCATGGTTGCTCCTATGGAAGATGGCAATACTCAGGTACAGGTTGTATCCTGGTATGATAACGAGAACAGCTACACCTCTCAGATGGTTCGTACCATCAAGTACTTCAGCGAGTTAGCATAAGCCGACAGGCGTTAACGCGTAAAGACCTATCAGGGTCCGGTCTTACAAGGACCGGGCCCTTTTTAGATACTAAAATAATTGGAGGTTAATACCATGGGATTAAATAAGAAATCTGTAGATGACATTAACGCAAAGGGAAAGAGAGTCCTGGTAAGATGTGACTTCAACGTTCCCCTGAAGAATGGTGAGATCACCGACGATACCCGTATCGTTGCAGCTCTGCCTACCATCAAGAAGCTGATTAACGACGGTGGCAAGGTAATCCTTTGCTCTCATCTGGGTAAGGTAAAGAACGGCCCCAACGAAGGTGAATCTCTGGCACCCGTTGCCAAGAGACTGTCCGAGAAGCTGGGCAAAGAGGTTACTTTCGTAGCTGACTACAACGTAACCGGCGAAGCAGCTACCAAGGCTGTTGAGAACATGAAGGAAGGCGATGTGGTTCTGCTTCAGAACACTCGTTTCCGTGGCGCAGAAGAGACCAAGAACGGTGAAGAGTTCAGCAAAGAGCTGGCTGACCTGGCTGATCTGTATGTATGTGATGCCTTCGGTTCTTCCCACAGAGCACATGCTTCCGTAGCAGGCGTTACCAAGTTCATCACCGCTAAGGGTGGCGAGAACGTAGTAGGTTACCTGATGGAGAAGGAGATCAACTTCTTAGGTAAGGCTGTAGAAGATCCCGTAAGACCTTTCGTAGCTATTCTGGGCGGCGCTAAGGTTGCAGACAAGCTGAACGTTATTTCCAATCTGCTGGAGAAGTGCGATACCCTGATCATCGGTGGCGGTATGGCTTACACCTTCTTAAAGGCTCAGGGCTATGAGATCGGTAAGTCTCTGGTAGATGACACCAAGATCGACTACTGTAAGGAAATGATGGCAAAGGCTGAGAAGCTGGGCAAGAAGCTGTTACTTCCCGTTGACTCCGTAACCATCGCTGATTTCCCTAACCCTATCGATGCTCCTGTTGAGGTTGAGGTATATGATGTTACCAACATGCCCGCAGACAGAGAGGGATGCGATATCGGACCCAAGACCGCAGCTCTGTATGCTGAGGCTGTTAAGACCGCTAAGACCGTTGTATGGAACGGACCTATGGGCGTATTCGAGAATCCTACCCTGGCAGCAGGTACCATCGCTGTAGCTAAGGCTCTGGCTGAGACCGATGCAACTACCATTATCGGTGGTGGTGACTCCGCAGCAGCTGTTAACCAGCTTGGTTTCGCTGACAAGATGAGCCACATTTCTACCGGTGGCGGCGCTTCCCTGGAGTTCCTGGAAGGCAAAGAGCTTCCCGGTGTTGCAGCAGCAGACGACAAATAAGTAAAACCAATCTGTTTTCCCACAGATGTATCGAACCTGCTTACGGGCGTGGATATACATCCTGTGGGAAACACAATATAAGAAAAGAAGAGGTGTATGGTTATGGCAAGAAAGAAGATCATTGCCGGTAACTGGAAGATGAACATGACTCCCAGCCAGGCAGTAGAACTGATCAATACTTTAAAGCCCCTCGTAGCAAATGATGAAGTAGACGTACTTCTGTGCGTTCCTGCAATCGACATCATTCCCGCTATGGAGGCAGCAAAGGGTTCCAATATCATGATTGGTGCCGAGAATATGTACTTCGAGGAGAAAGGTGCTTTCACCGGCGAAATTTCTCCCGCTATGCTGGATGATGCAGGCGTGAAGTATGTAATCATCGGTCACTCCGAGAGAAGAGAGTACTTTGCAGAGACCGATGAGACCGTGAACAAGAAGGTTCTCAAGGCTTTCGAGCATGGCATCACTCCTATTATCTGCTGTGGTGAGACTCTGACTCAGAGAGAGCAGGGCGTTACCATTGATTTCATTCGTCAGCAGATCAAGATCGCATTCCTGAACGTAACTGCCGCACAGGCAGCAACCGCTGTTATCGCATACGAGCCTATCTGGGCTATCGGTACCGGCAAGGTAGCTACTACCGAGCAGGCACAGGAAGTATGTAAGGCAATCCGTGAGTGCATCGCTGAGATCTATGATGATGCAACCGCAGCAGCTATCCGTATCCAGTATGGTGGATCCGTATCTGCTTCCAGCGCTCCCGAACTGTTTGCACAGGCAGACATCGACGGCGGTCTGGTAGGCGGCGCTTCCCTCAAGGCAGACTTTGGGCAGATCGTTTGCTACAATAAATAACAGATTCTTTCGAAAGAATCACAGGACCCGTGATGGAGGATTCCATTACGGGTCTTTTATTATTTGCGACAGATGAAGCAAAATGAAGGTAGCCTTGGGGACAACGGTACGGTATAATAATAAGCATAGAAAACGGTAAGTGGCGATACCGCCGGAGAAAGAGGAATGCATATGAAGTATTTATTTACCAACGGAAAAATATTAAACGGCACGAAAGACATGCAGGTACAGGAAGGGCAGATGATCCTGGTGGAGGATGGAAAGATCAGGGAGATTTTGCCTGCGGAGGAAGCGGCAAAGAGAAATCTGACGGCATCCGGTTACGAAGAGATCGATTTAGAGGGGAAATATATCCTGCCCGGTCTGATCAATATGCATGTCCATCTGGCAGGCAACGGAAAACCTCAGAAGAAGCAGCGTGACAACGAGGCGCTGGTCAAAAAGATCATGAGCAACGGCCTGACAAAGGCTATCGCCTACAACATGGTATGCGGTTTCGCAAAAGACGAACTGTATAGTGGTGTGACTACGATCCGTACTGTGGGAGGCCTGGGAGACTTTGATACCAGACTGCGGGACGATATTGCCGCAGGCAAAAAGCCCGGTCCCAGAATTCTGGCAGCCAATGAAGGAATCTCTGTTCCCGGCGGACATATGGCAGGCTCCGTAGCTATCGCCGCAGGCAGCATCGAGGAAGCACTGCAACATCTGGAGGTTTCCAAAGCACAGAAGGTGGATCTGGTGAAACTTATGATCACCGGCGGTGTACTGGATGCGAAGGAAAAAGGTGTTCCGGGAGAACTGAAAATGGCCCCTGAAATGGTAAAAGCAGTCTGCGACAAGGCTCATGCCATGGGGTATATGGTGGCAGCCCATGTGGAGTCTCCGGAGGGTGTAAAGGTAGCTCTGAAAAACGGTGTGGATTCCATTGAACATGGTGCTAAAGCGGATGAGGAAATGATCGCACTTTTTAAGGAACACAATGCATTCCTGTGTACCACATTGTCTCCGGCACTTCCCTATGCATTGTTTGACCGATCCGTTACCAATGCTTCGGAAGTAGAGCAATTTAATGGCAATGTAGTATTCGAAGGCATTATTGACTGTGCGAAGGCTGCCATTGCCAATGATATTCCCGTGGTACTGGGCAATGATGTGGGATGCCCCTGGATCACCCAGTATGATTTCTGGCGGGAACTGTATTATTTCCACAAATATGTGGGAGTATCCAATGCGTTTGCACTGTATACCGCAACCTGCCGCGGCGCCGAGATGGCAGGCATCGGCGACATTACCGGCACATTGGAACCCGGCAAATGCGCGGATATGATCGTGGTGGAGAAGAATCCTTTAGAGGATTTGAGAGTGCTCCGGAATGTGGATATGGTCATCGCACAGGGCAAAGTGATCCGTGCTCCGAAGGTGAAGAAAAAGCAGATCGTAGAGACGGAACTGGACAAATTTCTGAATTAAAACGGAACGGCGATGTCTGTTTCCGTAGAATGGAATTGTATTCTGACGCGTGAATATTGTATAATAAAAACTATGCAGGATAGGGAAATAAAACCATCACTGCATAGTTTTTTTAATTTATTTTATGGATAGGAATATTATAGAAAAAGTATAGGAAAAAGAAAATGACATTTGAAAAATTAGAAAAAAACCTCATGGATGTGATCCAGGAGGAGCAGGCAAAATTAGGCTTCCGCAGAGAGAAGATCCGTCTGTATTATCCGCTGTCCACCCTGAACCATTTGCTGAACACCCGGGATACAGCAGAGCAGATGGAAGTCACACTGGCCGGACAGCCGGAGAGTATGACAATAAAGCTTGGAAAGCTGACTGTGAGCCGTAAGGGGGATCGCTTCTGTCTCTGCATTCCGGAGGAGGGCAGCGCTTATGTGCATGAACATTTTGCGGAGAAGGGATTTATCTGCGAACTGATCCGCCTGATCGGACAGCATGATTGTAAGATCGAGGATATCCGGCAGTTATTTTTGCGGTACAGCGAGAATATTTATATGGAAGAGATGCAGGGGGAGGATTTCGACGTCATGATCCGTTTCCCGGAGGAGATGGAAGATCCCTACTGTTATTGCTTTCGGGACGAAGGATGCCATGTGATCTATCACCGGTTCCTGCCGGAAGACTACGCGGATCTGATGAAAGCATAAGATCACACAAGGAAACGAACGATAAGAAAAGATTATGTGCATTTTACGATATGGAAATACGATGGAATCTATGGTAAGATAAAAAAGGTTCTACGAAGAAAAATGTCGTAAAAGGCAGAAGGTGAGGGGTAAAATGATCTTTAGATGTAAAAACTGCGGCGGTAATGTGGTTTACAGCCCGGAGAAAAAGAAAATGTTCTGTCCTTTCTGTGAGAGTGAGGACAGTGAAGAACGCGAGGACGGCGTGATCGAGACAAACGGTGAGGAAAACGGCACTGCTGCGGGAACAACACAGACAACGGGAACGGGCCAGCCGGTGAGCAGAATGGCGGCGGCCGAAGGAGAATCCCAGAAAAAGGTGACGAAGGTATGTCCCAACTGCGGCGGTGAGATCCCTATGACTGCCAGTACTTCCGCAACCCAGTGTCCCTACTGTGACAACTATGTGATCGTGGATGATCAGATATCCGGTGCTTATACACCGCATATGCTGATTCCGTTCCGCATGGGCAAGGAAGGCTGTAAGAAGCTGATCCGTGACAAGTTTGAAAAATGTATTTTCGCACCGACGGATTTTCTGTCGGAGGTGAGACTGAACGGAATCCATGGGGATTATGTGCCGTTCTGGTTCTACGATTACAATACCAACTGTACATTCCACGGCGAAGGTACCAGGGTACGCAGCTGGACTACCGGCAATACCCAGTATACAGAGACCTCGTATTATGATATCGTCCGGGATATGGACATTGATTTTGACAAGATTCCTGTGGATGCTTCCGTGGGAATGCCGGATGATGTCATGGATCTCATGGAGCCTTTTGATTATAAGGAGCTTACGGAATTCAAGCCCGAATATCTGTCCGGCTTCTACAGCGAACGTTATAACATGACTTCCGATCTGGTGGAGAATCGTGCAAAGGCAAAGATGCAGGAGGACGCTCAGAAGATGCTGCATGACAGCTACTCCGGTTACTCCAGTGTCCGTAAAATGGGAGAAAACATCAGCGTAACGGACAGCTCCGTGAATTACGGATTATTGCCGGTATGGAAATACGATTATGCCTATAAGGGCAAAGATTATCCTTTCTATGTGAACGGACAGACCGGTAAACTGGTAGGTATCGCACCGATTTCCAAAGCAAAGGTGTGGGCTTATGCGGGAACTCTGGGAGTGACACTGACGGCGATCCTCTGCATGCTGAATGCAATCGCCAGTCTGCTGTAGAGATTATGAGGGAAGGATAACGGGACAATGGAAAAAGATATCAAGAAAGAAGCACTGAGGCAGTACTTCAAATATTTTAAAATATGGTTCATCATTGCCGGGGTACTGGCAGTGATCACCATCGGAGCGGCAGTCGTTCATTTTCTCACACCGAAGACGGTCCGGGACAACAGTCAGGATCCCACGGAGCGTGTGTTTGATTATGCGGATATGCTGACAGACGAAGAGGAGCAGAGCCTGCGGGAATACATAGCAGAGTGTGAGGAGAAGATCCAGGCGGATATCGTGATCGTAACGATCTCCGAATCCGTAGAGTATGATCTGCAGAATCCGAATCTTCCGGAGGCATTCCATGCGAAGGAAGTCGGCAGTACCGACTGGAGCACAGCCATGAGGGACCTGGCGGACAATTTCTACGATTACAATAACTTCGGTTATAACAAGGTACACGGCAACGGTGTCCTGTTGTTGGATAATTCCTATGAAGGACAGAAGGGAAGCTGGCTGTCCACCTGCGGAAGCGTCTATGATTATTTTGGTGATTACGAGATCGATCAGGCATTGTATGCGGTAGACGACTACATAGATGAAAGTCCGTACAAGGCGTATAAGAATTGTATCAGTTATGTGACCCGTACCATGGAGGAGAGCAAGGAGAGTATGCCGATGACCTTTTCCCCCTGGATTCTGACCGGACTTGTCGTTGCACTGATCTATGCACTGGTGAATCTGCATCAGACCAAGGCAAAGGATACGACTGCAACCAATCAGTATGTCAACGGCAAAAAGCCTAAGATCAACGACACCAGAGATCAGTATCTGCGTAAGAACGTAGTGACCCGCAGAATCGAGACCAGCAGTAGCAGCAGCGGCCACAGCAGTGGTCACAGCGGCGGCCACGGCGGAAGCCATCACAGCAGCAGCGGCGTCAGCCACGGCGGTGGTGGACACAGAAGATAAAATAACAAGTTCCATTCATAGAACAACAGAACCGGCGTATCGGGTACAGGCACCCATACGCCGGTTTTGCTGCTCCGGGCGGAAGCACCGATGGTGGTAAATAAAGTGGAAAAATTTTCCATGGGTTGACAGGGATCCTATAGACGGGTATAATCAGATTTGTGATGTAACAATTCTGTAACATGTTTGTAAAAGGATTTTAAAGAAGAATTTATGATAAAACATACAAGAGAAAAACAAGTAAAGATCGTAGCTACGGGCCTGGCCCTGTGTATGCTGGCAGCACCGCTTTCCGCATCTGCGGCGGAGAGCAGTGTCCTTATGGCATCCGGCGGCGTGGCTTCTGTCCTGGAGACGGAACGTACTCTGGAGGAGTATATCCAGATCGCCCAGGACGCCCAGGGAGCCTCCTGGGGCTATACCAATATCGGTGTGGCCAATGTGGAATCCGGCAATCTGAACGTGCGTGCCGTACCTTCCACAGACGGTAAGCTGGTAGGTAAGCTTCCCAAGGATGCGGCCTGTGAAGTGATCGAGACCGTAGACGGCTGGACACATATCAAATCCGGTGAAGTGGAAGGCTATGTCAGCAGGGAATTCCTGCTGACCGGACCGGAAGCCAGGATCCGTGCCATGGAACTGGTTCACACGGTAGCGATTGCCAATACGGACGGACTGAATGTGCGTCAGGAGCCCAATACCACCAGTGAGATTGTGACCCAGGTGGGACAGGGAGAAGAGATGGAGTATGTGGAGACCGGTGCCGACGGCTGGGTGAAGATTTCCATTGACGGCGAGGACGCTTATGTATCTCAGGACTACGTCGCTGTGGAAGAAAAGCTGGATACCGCCATCACCATGACAGAACTTCTCTACGGACAGGGGGTATCCGATGTCCGCGTAGATCTGGTAGAATATGCCAAGCAGTTCGTGGGTAACCCGTATGTATGGGGAGGCACCAGCCTTACCAAGGGTGCGGACTGTTCCGGTTTCGTCCTCAGCGTATTCAAGAAATACGGTATTACCTTGAGCCATTCCTCCAGAGCACAGGCAAATGAGGGCACCAAGATCAGCGCATCCGAACTGAAACCGGGAGATCTGGTATTCTACGGTAACGGCAGAGGAAATATTAACCACGTAGCCATCTATATCGGCGGCGGACAGGTAATTCATGCCAGCAGCCCGAAGACCGGTATCAAGATCAGCAGCTATAAGTATCGTACACCTGTGAAATGTGTCCGTGTCATTCGCGACTGACCCTGACGGAATAAAATATAGAATAAGATGAGGAAAAGCATTGCTTTCGCAAAAGGGCGGAGCAATGCTTTTTTGGCATTTGCGGACATACGCAGGACTCCCTTTTACAATTGCGTTTCCCGGGGAAGTATGATACTATTTTTATAGATATGAGCTATCCCTGACAGGAAAAAAGGGATTCGTACAGAAACGGAAACTGGGTGGAAAACATGCGGAAAGTAGCTTTGCTCACCGACGGCTGGAGACGGTTGTTTACCTATGCCTGGCCGGCAGGTATTTTACAGAGAATAAAAGAGACGAACGAAGACGTAAATCTATACATTTTCAACAGTACCGGCAACTGGAGCAGAGATGCCGGGTATAACAGGGCGGAATATAATATTTTCAACCTTCCGGATCTGTCGGAATTCGACGGTATCATTCTGGAGCTGAACAACATCAGCTCGCCGGCGGTGCTGGCGGAAGTGATCCACAGGGCGAAGCAGTCACAGCTTCCGGTAGTGTCCATTGCCAATGAACTGGAAGATTTTTACTATGTGGGAATCGACAATTATTCTGCCATGAAGCAGGTGATCGCACATCTGCATGAGGTGCATGACTGCAAAAAATTCTGGCTGCTGGTGGGGGCTGCCAGCAATTATGAGAGCAGCTGCCGCCTGCAGGGGATGCTGGATTATGCCAAAGAACACAAGATCAAAATAGATAAGAATGACATCTGGTACGGTTCCTTTGACTACAAGAGCGGACTGGAAGGCTACAGACATCTGTGGGATGTACACAAAGAGCTGCCGGATGCCATTATCTGTATCAACGACAATGTGGCGGTAGCGGTATGCGAAGCGGCGGCCCAGATGGGATTTTCTGCGCCGAAGGACTTCCGGATCACAGGCTTTGACAACTTCGACAAGGCCGGATTTTATACTCCCAGTATTACCACAGTGGGGCATATCAGAGAGGAAGCCGCTTACAGGGGGATGGATATCCTTTTGAAAATCTGGGCGGGCGAGAGTGTTCCCAGGTACAATTTCACCAGTACCGAGATGCTGTGGCAGGAGAGCTGCGGCTGCGGTAAGGGAAGCAGCAGGGATGCCAGAGCCCATCTGAAGGATCAGATCATGTACAGCGTGGAAAGCGAGGAATTCGACGAGGAAGTTCTGTCCATGGAGGCAGAGATGATGCAGTGCAACACAGTAGAAGAAATGATGTACTGCATTCCCCAGTGCATTCCGTCTCTGAAATGCGACGCCATGTATCTGGTGCTGGACGATCACCTCAATGCCTATAAAAAGGAAGCGGAGAAGAGCATCCATCTGGATGCCACTCCTTCGGACGAGGGCTTTTCCCTGCATGGTTATCCGAGGCAGATGCAGATGACCTTTGCCTACGAGAGAGACCAGAGACTGGATCTGGACAGACAGGAAGTGGATGGCATCTTCCCGACTTTCGATTACCCGAAGCCGGGACAGGACTTTTTGTTCCTGCCTTTGCATTTCGGAGAACGTACCGTGGGCTATGTGGCTATCCGCAATGCGGTATACATGATGGAAAAACAGTACCTGTTCCAGATCATGAATGCGTTGACCCGTTCCATGGAGAACCTTCACAAAAAAGAAATGCTGGCTTATATGAACCGCAAGCTGTCCTCCCTGTATATCATGGACACGCTGACCGGTATGTACAACCGTATGGGCTACCAGCAGCTGGGAGGGGAGTCCTTCCGCATTTCCAGACTGAATAACCGCAAGCTGCTGATCCTGTTCGTGGATCTGGACCGGCTGAAATACATCAATGACACTTTTGGGCATGAGTATGGGGATATGGCCATTTGTGCCGCGGCGAGAGCACTGATGCAGTGCAGCAGCCGGGATGCCGTACCGGCCAGAACCGGCGGGGATGAATTCGTGCTGATCCAGACCTATCAGTCCGATGAGATTTCCAGAGATCTGGTGCTGCGCATCCGCAGAACACTGGAGGCGGAGGGAAAAGCCCAGAAGCTTCCGTTCCCGTTGTCCATGAGTATCGGAACCGTGGTGACGGATCCGGAATCCGGGCAGACCTTTGCGGATTATGTGAAAATTGCGGACAGCCGCATGTACGAGGAAAAGGTACAGAAACGGGCTGCAAGAAAATAGAAAAATATATTTACAACACATGGAAACTATGGTATATTGAAACAGTATGATTAGCCGATGCTCAGATTACGGACACTCCGACCTTAGTCTTGGTATCAGGCGTTTAAAAAACAGGAGGAAAAAGAAATGATTTCTAAGGAAAAGAAAACAGCCATCATGAACGAGTATGCAAGAACCCCCGGTGACACCGGTTCACCTGAGGTACAGGTAGCAGTCCTGACCGCAAGAATCCAGGAGCTTACCGAGCATCTGAAGGAGAACCCCAAGGATCATCATTCTCGTCGTGGTATGCTGAAGATGGTAGGTCAGAGACGTGGTCTTCTGGAGTACCTGAAGAAGAAGGATATCGAGAGATATCGTGCATTAATCGAGAAGCTTGGCTTAAGAAAATAATGCTGACTGGTGAGCGGGGTCTGCCGATTACATCGGCGCTCCGCTTCTCTTGTTTCTCATTATATGCATAGGCACGGTGAAAATCTATGTCACCGGTGCCACAAAAGGTAACACACGGGATGGAAGTGAGCCCCGAGACCGCTGAAAAGATTATGTTGCGGAGTATGGGAGCAACATGGGATTTTCAGTAGTTTCGGTAATCCTCCAACCCGTAGAATAATAATTTATATCGTAACGTGGCACCAAAGATAACAGCCACAGTACGATGGTTAGGAGGAATTTATGTATCAAAGTTACAAGATGGATCTTGCAGGCAGACCTCTGGTGGTTGATATCAACCGTGTAGGTAAGCAGGCAAACGGATGTGCATTCATGCACTATGGTGATACCACTGTTCTCTGTACCGCAACCGCTTCCGAGAAGCCCAGAGACGGTATCGATTTCTTCCCTCTGAGTGTAGAGTACGAAGAGAAAATGTACGCTGTGGGTAAGATTCCCGGCGGTTTCAACAAGAGAGAAGGCAAGGCAAGCGAGAATGCTATTCTGACCAGCCGTGTCATCGACAGACCCATGCGTCCCCTGTTCCCCAAGGATTACCGTAATGATGTAACCCTGAACAACATGGTAATGAGCGTGGATCCCGAGTGTCGTCCGGAGCTGGTAGCCATGATCGGTGCAGCTATCGCTACCTGCATTTCCGATATTCCTTTCGACGGTCCCTGCGCTATGACCCAGGTAGGCATGATTGATGGCGAGTTCATCATCAATCCCAGCCAGGAGCAGTGGAAGAAGGGTGATCTGAACCTGACCGTTGCTTCCACCAGAGAAAAGGTGATCATGATCGAAGCAGGAGCTAACGAGATTCCTGAAGCCACCATGATCGAAGCAATCTACAAGGCTCACGAAGTGAACCAGACCATCATTGCTTTCATTGACAAGATCGTAGCAGAAGTAGGCAAGAAGAAGCATGAGTACACCAGCTGTGCAGTGCCCGCTGAAATGTTCGAGGAGATGAAGAAGATTGTATCTCCCGCAGAGATGGAAGAAGCTGTATTCACCGATGACAAGCAGACCCGTGAGGAGAATATCCGCGTGATCACCGACAAGCTGACCGAGGCTTTCGCGGAGAACGAAGAGTGGCTGGCTATCCTGGGTGAGGCAGTATACCAGTATGAGAAGAAGACCGTTCGTAAGATGATCCTGAAGGATCACAAGCGTCCCGACGGACGTGCGATCACCCAGATCCGTCCGCTGGCAGCAGAAGTGGACATTATCCCCCGTGTACATGGTTCCGCTATGTTCACCCGTGGACAGACACAGATCTGTAACGTATGTACTCTGGCACCCCTGTCCGAGCAGCAGAAGATCGACGGCCTGGATGAGAACGAAGTAAGCAAGAGATATATGCATCATTATAATTTCCCTTCCTATTCCGTAGGTGAGACCAAGCCTTCCCGCGGACCCGGAAGACGTGAGATCGGTCACGGCGCTCTGGCCGAGAGAGCCCTGATCCCCGTACTGCCCAGTGAGGACGAGTTCCCTTATGCAATTCGTACCGTATCTGAGACTTTTGAATCCAACGGATCCACTTCCATGGCTTCCACCTGTGCTTCCTGCATGTCCCTGATGGCAGCAGGTGTACCCATCAAGAAGATGGTAGCAGGTATCTCCTGTGGTCTGGTAACCGGCGAGACCGATGACGATTTCGTTCTGCTGACCGATATCCAGGGACAGGAAGACTTCTTCGGAGATATGGACTTTAAGGT
>JBNMJR010000039.1:0-13728 GCA_050873925.1 Acetatifactor sp. | reverse complement strand
GACCTGCTCCGCATCATCGAAGGTAATTTTGCTCTTCCGGATTCCATTGTATGTAAGGAAGTCTTTCAGTTTTTCCATTTCGTCCTGCTCACCGAACAGCACGGAAGTCCAGTCCGTCAGTTCTTCCTCGCTTACCAGTGTTGCTCCGCAATCGGGACATACAGTGATTCCTTCCCGATATTCGTTTTTACATTTCGGACACCATGCCATATACCAACACCATCCTTAATACTCGTAATCCAGACAGGCTCTGTTGCCTGCCACGGATCCAATATATTCTTTTGCTGCCAGATGATCCGGATGCACCTGATAGGCAGCCAGTGCCTCTGTATCTGTAAAATCAGAGAGTAACGCCACATCACGATTGCTGCTGTCCAGCTCATTGATGATCACTTCCACTTTTACAGCACCGGGAACCTTTTCCTTAATGGGCTCCAAAAGTGCCTTGATCTTCTCAGCGGCGGTTCTCTTCTCCTCATTCGTCAGATTGCCTTCCAGACTCCACATAACAATATGTCTTACCATGTAATCCTCCATTCCATCCTGTCAGCAGACAGGATCCGGGGTGTTTATTTTGCACTCAGATATTCGTCAATGCCTTTGGCAGCAGCTTTTCCTGCTCCCATTGCCAGAATAACGGTAGCTGCTCCGGTTACCGCATCTCCACCGGCATAGACACCTTCCTTGGTGGTCTTACCGTTATTTTCATCCGCAATGATACATTTCCACTTATTGGTATCCAGTCCCTTCGTTGTAGAAGAAATCAGAGGATTCGGAGAAGTACCCAGAGACATGATCACAGTATCCAGTTCCATCACGAATTCGGATCCGGGAACCTCAACGGGACGGCGTCTGCCACTCTCATCGGGCTCGCCCAGCTCCATACGGATACACTTCATGCCGGTCACCCAGCCCTTATCATCGGACAGGATCTCGGTAGGATTGGTCAGCAGATCAAAGATGATGCCTTCCTCTTTTGCATGATGTACTTCTTCCACTCTGGCGGGCAGCTCTTCTTCGCTTCTGCGGTATACGATGTGTACCTCAGCACCCAGACGAAGTGCGGTTCTTGCGGCATCCATAGCTACGTTACCTCCGCCGACAACAGCCACCTTCTTACCATGCATGATAGGAGTTCTGGAATCGGGATCAAAGGCCTTCATCAGATTGCTTCTGGTCAGATACTCGTTGGCAGAGAAGACACCGTTGGCATTTTCACCGGGGATACCCATGAACTTCGGCAGTCCGGCACCGGAACCGATGAACACAGCCTGGAATCCTTCTTCATCCATCAGCTGATCGATGGTCACGGATTTACCTACCACCACGTTGGTCTCAATATGAACACCGAGAGATTTTACATTCTCGATCTCTTTCGCTACAACGCCGGTCTTGGGAAGACGGAATTCGGGAATACCGTATACCAGTACACCGCCTGCCTCATGCAGTGCTTCGAAAATGGTCACATCATATCCCAGTTTTGCCAGATCTCCGGCACAGGTAAGACCTGCGGGGCCGGAACCGATGACTGCAACCTTTTTACCGTTCTTCTGTGCTGCGGGAGTGGGCTTGATGCCGTTCTCTCTTGCCCAGTCAGCCACAAAACGCTCCAGCTTACCGATGGAGATGGGATCTCCCTTGAAGCCGCGGATACATTTTCCTTCACACTGGCTCTCCTGAGGGCATACACGGCCGCAGACAGCGGGCAATGCGCTGGATTCGCTGATAATGCGATAAGCCTCTTCGATATTGCCGTTCTTCACCTGTTCAATGAACTGCGGAATCTGGATCGCTACGGGACAACCCTTTACGCACTGGGCGTTTTTACAGTTAATGCAACGGGAAGCCTCTTCCATTGCTTCCTCTTTGTTATATCCGAGGCAGACCTCTTTGAAGTTGGTAGCACGTTCCTTCGCATCCTGTTCTCTGACAGGAATTCTCTTTAATACATCCATTTTATTTTAACCATGCCTTTCTGATTTATCGTGTTCAAACTTTTGTAGGATTACTGGCAATTGCCGCAGCCGCCGTGATGGGTATCTCCCTCTTCCAGGGCCAGCATTGCACGTCCTTCTGCAGTCTTGTAGATCTGCTGACGTCTCATTGCCTCATCAAAGTTTACTTCATGTCCATCGAACTCAGGTCCGTCTACGCAGGCGAACTTTACCTTGCCGCCGACAGTTACACGACAGGCACCACACATTCCCGTACCGTCTACCATAATAGGATTCAGGCTGACAACTGTGGGAATCTCCAGTTCTTTGGTTAAGAGACACACGAATTTCATCATGATCATGGGACCGATGGCAATGCACAGATCGTATTTTTTACCTTCTGCCACCAGATCCTTAATGGTCTGGGTTACCATACCGCTTCTTCCATAGGAGCCATCATCGGTGGTCACATACAGATTTCCCGCAACAGCCTCCATTTCCTTCTCCAGGATCAGAAGATCTTTGGTTTTGCTTCCCACGATAACATCTGCTGCAATACCGTGCTCATGCAGCCATTTTACCTGGGGATATACCGGTGCCGCACCGACACCACCTGCCACGAAAAGGATCTTCTTTGCCTTTACCTCCTCCAGAGGCTGTTCTACCAGCTCGGAAGGGCATCCCAGAGGACCTACGAAATCATGGAAGTATTCTCCCTCGGAAAGCTGTGCCATCAGTTTTGTACCGGCACCAACGGTCTGGAACACAATGGTAACCGTTCCTTTCTCTCTGTTGTAATCACAGATGGTAAGAGGAATACGCTCACTCTCGCTATCCATTCTTACGATGACAAACTGACCGGGTTCACAGGTCTTTGCCACTCTGTTTGCTTCTACCTCCATCAGATAGATGTTGGTTGTCAGCTCCTGTTTTTTTACGATCTTATACATTTCTCTTTTTCCGTCCCTTCTGTTAGGATTATATATCTAAACGATCGCCAAGCGTATAGTGGCGACCGCTTTCGTCGGTCTGCAATTTGTACAGTTCCCGGGTATAGGCATTTACGGCGAACAGATTGCCTGTCTTTGTGACCGTTCCGTCTTCTCCCCGGTAGATCTCGGCAACAACATAGAAATCATCTATCTTGTTGATGTTCGTCACATACTGGTACTGATAGAGATATGCGGCCCCGGATTCGTCAAAGCTTCCGGATGCTTCTGTTATTTTACCACTTTCTATCGCATAATTCACTACCTTTGTAACAGCGTCTTCCGGCATGAACTCTGTATTCATGACCAGATTATAGCTTTTCTCCACGATCTCGCTCTTCCTTCCCTCCGCAATACGGATAAAACGAAAGACAGATTTTCCGAGAGGCATGGGAATCGGGCCGTTATACACCGTGGAATTCTGCGTAGGATCGGAACCGTCCGTCGTGTAATAGACATCGTATCCGTCGGTCACTTCAATATTGATCGGAAATTCATAATCCCCGCTGACCGCCGTTACCTCCGGCGCACTCAGTTCCTCAATCTCAATATGGTAATTCTTGGTAACCACCGGACTGCTGATCCCGTTCTCATTGATGTAGACAGCCTTGATACAGTAATCACCGCTCTCTAAAAGAATGGGTGCCGTATACAGCAAGCTGTGTTCTCCCGGTTCGGTTCCGTCGGTAGTATAATAGATTTTACCGCTTCCGAAGGTCGTCAGTTTCAGCGGCTGGATGCTGGTATAATATCCCTCCTGCAGACTGAATTCCGGTTCCATCGCCATATAGCTCTGATATTTGCTCATAATATTTACATTACCACAGCTTAGCAGCAGATCGTTAATGGTCTTGTAATCTTCCCTGGCTGCATAGATGGCGATCAGCTTTCCGTAAGCACTTTCCAGTTGTTCGGAGGTTGCTGCGGTATCCGCAACGATCTCCCGAAGCAGATATTCATATTCCATTTTGTTGTTCTTTTGAAAATAAATATCCGCCAGTTCAAATTTTAAGGTAATGTTCTCCGGATCTATTTCCAGAGCACGTTCATAGCAGTTGACAGCCTGATCGTATTCTCCCGCCGTTACATACTCTCTTGCACTCTTTACCTGATATTCTGCAGAATGATAATGGGAATAAGAGATTCCGAAACCGGTACATACCACCGCTACTACCGCAAGCACCAGGATCAGCACGATGAATTTCCAGCGAAAGGGATGCTTTGCCGTATTTTCCGGCGGTTCTTCATCCCAGTCCTGTAATTCCGGTATGCTCTGTTGTGCATCCCGACTGTCCGTGGCATCTTCCTCCGGTGCCATTTCCCTGGCAATATCATGCAGGGTCTGTTCCATATTGTATTCAATTTCCGGTTCAAAATCAGGAACAATATGAATGTCTTCCCCGCAATGTTCGCAGTAAAGCGTACCTTCCTTCATTTCCGCTCCGCAATTCGGACACTTCATACAATTATCCTCTTACTGCCTGCAGAGCCACCGATTCCAGACAGTTGTTCATCAGCATGGCTATGGTCATGGGACCTACGCCTCCGGGCACCGGAGTAATAGCGCTGCATACAGGCTCCACACTGTCAAAATCCACATCACCACACAACTTGTTCTCTTCATTGCGGTGAATTCCCACGTCAATAACAACCGCACCTTCTTTTACATATTCTGCCGTGATCATCTTCGGTTTACCGACAGCCACCACCAGAATATCCGCTCTCTTTGTTACTTCCTTCAGATCTTTGGTACGGCTGTGAGCTACCGTCACTGTGCCGTTCTCCCGAAGCAGTAACAGTGCCATGGGTTTGCCGACGATATTGCTTCTGCCCACCACCACGCACTCTTTTCCGGCGATCTCAATACCGGAACGCTTTAACAGCTGGATCACTCCTGCCGGTGTACAGGATACAAAACCGGGCTTGCCGATGCAGAGTGCACCGACATTCTGCGGATGAAAACCGTCTACATCCTTTAAGGGTGAAATGGAATCCAGTACCTTTTCTTCATCAATATGTTTCGGCAACGGCAGCTGCACCAGAATACCGTTGACATCGGTTCTATTATTTAATTCCCGGATCAGCTCCAGCAGTTTTTCTTCTGTGGTCTCCTCCGGAAGTTCATATGCCAGCGAACGGATGCCTACATATTCGCAGGCCTTTTTCTTATTGCGGACATATACAGAAGATGCGGGATCCGCACCTACCTGGATCACGGCCAGTGTCACTTCACAGCCCTGCTCCTTTAATCCTGCGACCTTTTCTCTCACTTCATCTTTAATCTGTGTGGAAATCGCTTTTCCGTCTATTAACTGTGCCATGGGACACTTTCCTCCTTATCAGAACAATCCTATGATTTTGCCGCTGTCATCTACGTCAATATTGTAGGCAGCGGGAGCCTTGGGTAGTCCCGGCATGGTCATGACTGCTCCGGTGAGTACTACGACAAAGCCTGCGCCGGCAGATACATAAGCCTCTCTTACATTTAATTCAAAGCCGGAAGGTCTTCCCAAAAGTGACGGATCATCCGACAGGGAATATTGATTCTTTGCCATGCATACCGGCAGATCACCGAAGCCCAGTTCAGTCAGTCTCTTTAACTGCTTTGCTGCCGCAGGCGCAAAATTCACGCTGTCTGCTCCGTAGATCTCTCTGGCAATCTTTGTGATCTTATCCTGAAGAGACAATTCATCTTCATATAAAACATGGAAATGGTTCTCTTTTTCGTCGATTGCTTTTAATACTTTCTCAGCCAGAGCGATTCCGCCCTCGCCGCCCTTCTCCCATACTTCGGAGAGTGCGAACTCACAGCCTCTTGTTTCGCAGAATTCTCTGACATACGCCGTCTCCGCCTCACTGTCGGTAATAAAGGAGTTCAGGGTAACCACTACAGGCACACCGTATTTCTGAAGGTTCTCAATATGTTTCTCCAGATTCACGATGCCTTTTTTCAGAGCTTCCAGATTCTCCGCTCCCAGATCTGCCTTGGCTACACCGCCGTTGTATTTCAATGCACGGATCGTTGCTACCAGTACTACCGCATCGGGCGTAAGACCTGCCTTACGGCATTTGATATCGAAGAATTTCTCCGCACCCAGATCAGCACCGAAACCTGCTTCCGTGATGCAATAGTCTGCCATCTTCATGGCTGCCTTGGTAGCTCTGACAGAGTTGCATCCGTGAGCAATGTTGGCAAACGGGCCTCCGTGTACCAGTGCGGGGGTATGCTCCAGGGTCTGGATCAGGTTGGGCTTGATGGCATCCTTTAACAGTGCTGCCATGGCACCGACTGCTTTTAACTGTCCGGCGGTCACCGGCTCTCCCTGATAATTGTATGCTACAACAATTTTACTCAGGCGCTCCTTCAGATCTTTCATATCATCTGCCAGACACAGGATTGCCATGATCTCACTGGCCACGGTGATAACAAAATGATCTTCTCTGACAAAGCCATCCGTCTTGTTGCCAAGTCCTACCACAATATTACGCAGGACACGGTCATTCATGTCCTCGCAGCGCTTCCATACAATCTGTCTGGTATCGATGCCCAGCTCATTTCCCTGCTGGATATGATTATCCAAGAGGGCTGCCAGCAGGTTGTTGGCAGAGGTGATGGCATGAAAATCACCGGTAAAATGCAGATTCAGTTCATCCATGGGCACTACCTGTGCGTAACCGCCACCGGCTGCTCCGCCCTTGATACCGAAACAAGGCCCCAGTGACGGCTCTCTGAGGGCAATCACTGCCTTTTTGCCCATTCTGCCGAAAGCTTCTCCCAGGCCGACGGTCGTTGTAGTCTTCCCCTCTCCTGCAGGAGTGGGGTTGATAGCTGTTACCAGAATCAGTTTTCCATTGGGTCGATCCTGGATCCTGCTCAAAAATTCTTCGGACAGCTTTGCCTTGTATTTTCCGTAAAGCTCCAGATCATCTGCCTCGATGCCTATACTTTCAGCCACTTTTGTGATGGGCTCCATTACCGCTTCCTGTGCGATTTCAATATCTGTTTTCATGTTCTTTTTCCCTCCGTTTATTCAGACAGTTCAAACCGCTTGTCAGATTTCCTCCAACAGCTGTTCAAACTGTTCCATGCTCATAAGTACCTTTCTGGGTTTGGTGCCTTCTTCCTCACCGACCACACCGTATTCACACAGCTGATCCATGATTCTGGCAGCACGGTTGAAGCCGATCTTCAGCACACGCTGCAGCAT
The DNA here is from genome assembly GCA_050873925.1 of Acetatifactor sp. Taxonomy (GTDB): domain Bacteria; phylum Bacillota; class Clostridia; order Lachnospirales; family Lachnospiraceae; genus Acetatifactor. Next base: position 6,597 of record JBNMJR010000039.1, on the reverse strand, counting down.
GCCGATGCTTGCCTTGTCTTTATCAATAATAAAACGTGCGGCTTCTTCGAAATATTCGTCTCTGTCATTTCCACCACCGGAACCGCTTCCGGAAGAGCCTCCGGACGAACCGATATTTTTGATCTTTTCTTCGATGTCCTCGGCATAATTACTATAGGTATTACCCAGTGTCTGGTTCTTGAGGTAGTCTACCACATCGGATACTTCCTTATCAGACACAAATGCGCCCTGCACTCTGGCCGGTTTGGAATATCCCTGGGGGTAAAACAGCATATCGCCCTTACCAAGCAGCTTCTCCGCGCCGTTCATGTCCAGGATCGTTCGGGAATCCACACCGCTGGATACAGAGAACGCCACACGGCTGGGCATGTTCGCCTTGATCAGACCGGTGATGACATCCACACTGGGACGCTGGGTAGCGATGATCAGATGGATACCGGCCGCTCTTGCCAGCTGTGCCAGACGGCAGACGGATTCCTCCACTTCGCCGGGACATACCATCATCAGATCCGCCAGCTCGTCCACAATAATAACGATCTGTGGCATCTTCTTCGGCGCTTCCTCTCCCTCCGGGACAGGCATGGTCTCGATCTTTTTGTTATAGCCTTTCAGATCACGGACATTATAATCGGCAAACTTCCGGTAACGGTCTTCCATCTCACTGACGCCCCAGTGCAGTGCAGCAGATGCTTTCTTGGGATCTGTCACTACCGGGATCAGCAGATGAGGAATGCCGTTATATACGCTCAGCTCCACGACCTTCGGGTCCACCATGATCAGTTTCACATCATCCGGATGCGCCTTGTACAGAATACTCATGATCAGTGTATTAATGCATACAGACTTACCGGAACCGGTAGCTCCGGCGATCAGCATATGAGGCATCTTGGCAATATCCGCCACCACCGTCTTACCCGCAATATCCTTACCTACTGCAAAAGCAATATTGGAATTGAACTCCTGGAACTCCTTACTCTCTAACAGATCACGGAGTGCCACTGTCATGTTCTCTTTGTTCGGAACTTCAATACCGATGGCCGCCTTTCCGGGGATCGGTGCCTCGATACGTATATCCGTTGCTGCCAGATTCAACTTGATATCATCCGCCAGACCTACAATCTTGGATACTTTTACGCCCTGTTCCGGCTGCAGTTCATACCGGGTAACACTGGGGCCCTGGCTGATATCGGTAATTGTTACCTTTACGCCGAAAGTATTTAACGTCTGCTGTAAGCGCATGGCGGTCTCTTTCAATTCTCTGGAGGAATCCCCTGTAGCTGCTTTTCCCTTCTGCAGCAGGCTTAAGGGAGGGATCCGGTATTCTGCCGGAGGCTGTTTGGCCGCTTTTGCAATATCCTTATGTATCTGATCTTCCGCCAGAGAATTGCCCTTCGGAGGCTCCGGTGCGGTGATCTTCGGCCGTACACGGTTCTCCGCCGGTGTCACTTCCGCAGGTTCCGGTACAACAGGTGCAGGCTCCGCCTGTATCTGCCGCATATCGGAAGACTGCCATTCTGTAACCGGTTCCTCTGCAGGTTCCGGAATATCTTCCTTATGGATTCGGATAGCTTCCGCCTGGGGTGTCAGAAGTGCTGCCTCCTCCTGCCAGGATTCTCTGCGCTCAAAAGGCTTTTTGAATGTGGCAGCACTGGTCACTTCCTCCACGGGAATCTCTTCGTAAGGCTCCTCTGCCGCAGCTTCCTGCATGGTCACCTGATGCATTCCCGTTACGCGGATCTTATCAAAATCACTGGAGGTCACTCTGGTCTCTTCCACAACAGGTGTATCCTGCGCGTCCTCCTCATATACGATCTCATGAATATCTTCCCGTCTTCCGGCCGGCTGTGCCTCCTGCTTTTTCAGGGAAGTGTCCATCATGACACCGCTGACCTTTTTCTCTCTGCGGGGAATGGCATTTAAGATCTGCTCATTCTCCTTCTCTTCTGCACGAAGTCTGCGTTCTTCCTCGCGGATCCGTCGTTCCTCTTCCCGGATACGGCGGGCTTCCTCTCTCTGAGAAGTACGCTCCTCCTGTTCCTGCCTGCGGATCTGGGCATTCTCCCGTCTGCGTACCGCATCCTCTCTGGACAGCTCCCGGATACGGTCTCCGCCGTTTCGCATGCTGTTTAAGAAGGAACGCTCCGTTACCAGGATCAGACTGATCACAGAACACAATAAGACCACCAGAACCGTTCCCACCGTCTCCAGATAATGCAGCAGCAGATAACAGATACTTCCTGCCAGAACTCCGCCGCCCTTTTTACCGGTACTGCAGTTTGTATATAACAGCTTGATATCATACTGTTCCATAGAACCGGCGGTCCTGGCGATCAGATCGCAGATCACGCCAACCATCAGGAACAATACGACACCTGCGATCATTTTCCGTACAGCGGTAGGATTTCCCTCATTGGCGAACCAGAAAGCCACTGCCAGAAATATTACCACGGGCGCTATATACGCAGTAAATCCGAAGATGCCGAATAAGACCCCGCTGATTGCATTGCCAACCGGGCCGATAATACCAAAATTGCAACAAAATAATATCACCATTGCCACAAACAGGACGATCAGTCCGATCTCATGGAACAGCTCACTGTCCTGCGACGTCCTCTGAGCCTGCCTGCTACGGCTGTTTGCGGTACTTTTTCTTGTCCTATTGGAAGATGATGTTCTTTTGCCTGATGAAGATGCCATGTCATCATACCCCTAACTTCATTATAGTCATAATTAGAAGTATATCATTTTTCTATAGCCTTGTCATCCTTTTTTCTATTCCCTTCGATCATCTCACGTAGCCTGCAAATGGCTCTGTCAATACCGCCCACTTCATCAATAATACCGTGATTCACCGCTTCTTCTCCCACCAGAATACTTCCCACATCCTTGGTGAGAAATCCGGTCTCCATCATAAGTTCTTCCAGTTTTGTGCGGCTGATCTTACAATGTTTGCACACGAACCCCGTGATCCTGTCCTGGATCAGTTTAAAATATTCAAACGTCTGTGGCACTCCGATCACCATTCCATTCATCCGCACCGGATGGATCACCATGGTGCCCGTGGGCACGATGAAGGAATAGTCACAGCTCACGGCAATGGGCACACCGATGGAATGGCTGCCGCCCAGTACCAGAGATACCGTTGGCTTACTTAAGGATGCCAGCATTTCCGCAATGGCAAGCCCCGCTTCCACATCTCCGCCCATGGTATTTAAAAGCACCAGCACACCGCCGATTTCTTCGCTGTCCTCGATTGCCGCCAGTTGTGGCAGAATATGTTCGTATTTTGTGGTTTTCGAATTGCCGGAAAGATTGTCGTGCCCTTCGATCTCACCGATAATGGTCAGCAGATGGATTTTCTTTCCTGCGATGTTGTCCGACAAAGTCAGCTGGCCTGTCTTTTCAATTCTTTCGTCTCTGTGTTCTTCTGCCTCGGTCTTCGGTGTTTCATTTTTGTTCTGATCGTTATCTTTCTGATTCTGCACGGTCCGGTTCCTCCCTGTTTCAATGATTTTATAAAAAAAGACGATACCCGGGCTTTTGCCTTTCGTATCGTCTTTTAGTATGTCCGCTTTTTTATTGTTTATGTTTAAAGATCAAAATCATCGTCATCCGCTACCGGATAATCAAAATCACCGTCATCATCACCGTTCAGCTTATAATCCAGCACCTTAGGCACATGCTTTTTCGGCAGGGGCAGGGGATTTTCGATAAACTGTATTCTGTCTGCTTTCTGAATCTCTTCCGGTACCGGCGCAGGTTCTTCCTCCGGCAGATCCTCGGTCTCCAGATCCTGCACTTTCAGTCTGCGCTTTTTGGGAGTTGCTCCCACAGGAACAGTCTCAATAGTCTCAGACAGCACAGGTTTGACTTCCTGCAACAGTTCCATTTCGTATGGCAGAACCGCCTGTACTCCTGCGCCGGCCGCCACTGCCAGCAACAGATACAGCAGTGTAAGCCCCGGCATGTCTTCACTCAGCATTCCACAGCCGCTTAAGATTCCAAGTGCCAGCACCAGGGCAAGCCACACGGACTGTCTTTCGTGTTCTTTCCTGCACCAGTAACTGAATGCACCGCTTGCAAGGATTGTAACCATAACAGCAGCTATAATGACGGCTATTACCTTATTGGGCACATAAGTGTAAACTGTCGGTTGCTCATAAAGTGCGATCCATGTGAATTTCCCCGGGGAAAAGACTTTCCACCATGCCAGAAGCACATTCTCCATCTGTTTCCCGCTGCCCACCGCATCCAGAGCGATGCAGACAAAAAAAGCCACCGCAGTGCCGAATAATCCCAATGCTCCGGCACCGATCCTGCGCATCCACTTTACCTGTTGCTTTGTCTCCAGAAAAAGCACGGAAAACACTACGAGCAGTAAGAGCAGTCCTGTGACATCCAGGTACCCCAGAATTCCTATGGCAATGCCGCTTAAGAAAAATCCACCCACAGAACGGATGCCGGGAGTCGCTCCCCGCCCCCTGAAGCTATCCAGTGCTTCCACGCACACACACAGACCGATCATCCACAGCAGCTGGTATAACGGTTCCGGTCCCAGGATCACCGTTCCCGACAGAACCGGACACAACATCCAGTACCCCAAAGCCACCACAGCAGCCACTGTGCCGGTCAGTTTCCGTACAGCAAAATATAAAAAGATTCCGCTCAAAATCTGCAACACGATCTGTAATACCAGTGCCGCCGTCATTTTGTTGCCCATAAATACCAGCAGACCGTGCAGTACCTGCAAATAAAAATATACTGCGCCGTGCACCACCTGAGGGATCCGCGTGTTCTCGGTGACCTTCACCGCATCGAACCAGATGCTACCGACCTCTCCGGAGATGTCAGACAGCATGACTTCTCTTACACGAAGTGTGATTCCTACAGCAATCAGAGCTACTACAAACAGCCCCTCGATAATCAGTTTTACCTGTCCGGAGCCTTCACCGCTTTGTGCCCATTTTACCCGCAGGCATCTATGTAACAGAAAAACAACCAGCCCTGTCATCGCAAGCCATACGCCTGCGATAACAAGGCCGATCGGGCGGGATGTGCCCTCCGGCAGGAGCATGACCATTGTCGCGCCCACCAGTCCGGTTCCCGCTGCTATTGCATAAATGAACCACAATACAACACTTAAAATGCCTTTTTTATAATTCATTATTTCAGTACCTTTTCGATGTTATATCTGGGACGATGTTTTACCTCAATATAGATCTTGCCGATATACTGGCCCACCAGTCCGATGGCCATCAGCTGGATACCGCCCAGGAACCAGATAGACAGGATCAGGGAAGTCCATCCCGGTACCACATGTCCGGTACAATATGAGATCAGCGCATAAATTGCAGCAAGCACACTCAGACATACAATGATCATACCTGCTCCAAGGATCATGCTGATCGGCTTGACACTGAAGGAAGAAATACCGTTAAATGCCAGCGCCAGCATCTTCTTCAGAGGATACTTGGACTCACCGGCTACTCTTTCCTTACGGTCATAGTAGACACAGTCGGTCTGATAACCGATCAGAGGCATCATACCTCTTAAGAACAGATTCGTCTCCTGATATTTGGAGAACTGTTCTACCGCGCGTTTGGACATCAATCGGAAATCCGCATGATTGTAAACGGTCTTAACACCCATCATTTCCATCACTTTATAGAAGCCCTGCGCTGTGGTACGTTTGAAGAAAGTATCGGTCTTGCGCTCCTTGCGGACACCGTATACGATGTCGCAGCCGTTGTGGAACTTATCGATCATCTCCTCGATCACATCTACATCATCCTGCAGATCCGCATCAATGGAAACCGTCACATCGGACAGATCCATGGCAGTGATCAGTCCGGCAGTCAGTGCGAACTGATGGCCCACATTACCTGCCAGCTTCACACCGCATACCTGTACCGGATGCGCCTGGTGTTCTTCTTCGATCAGCTCCCAGGTGCGATCCTTACTGCCGTCATTTACAAACAGAATAAAACTGTCTTCCGCGATCTTTCCCTTGTGAATCAGATCATCCAGCACACCCCTCAGTGCCTCGGAAGCAATCTTCAAAACCTCTTCTTCATTGTAACAAGGAACTACAATTGCAAGTTTCTCCATGCTGCTACCCCTAACCTTTCAATTTATTCGTCCCAGTTATGATATACTGCCTGAACATCATCGTCATCTTCCAGCAGATCCAGGGTTCTCTGCAAATTCTTCACTGCAGTCTCATCGGTCAGTGTTACATAATTCTGGGGGATCATGGTAACCTCCGCGCTGATCATGGGGATTCCCGCATCTTCCAGAGCCTTGCGTACCTCTTCGAAGTTATCGGGATCGGTCAGGATCTCGAAGCTGTCATCCTCTTCGGAGAAATCCTCCGCACCGGCATCCAGAGCGATCATCATCAGATCGTCCGCTTCCATATCGCATTCTTCCTTGTCCACGATGATCTGTCCCTTTTTATCGAACATAAAGGATACGCATCCGGGAGTACCTACATTACCCTGTCCCTTGGTAAATGCGCTTCTTACATTGGCAGCGGTACGGTTGGTGTTGTCGGTAAGTGCATCTACGATGATGGCAATACCGTTGGGGCCGTAGCCT
>JBNMJR010000038.1:0-13846 GCA_050873925.1 Acetatifactor sp. | reverse complement strand
GAACCCCAGAGTTATGTTGTTTGATGAACCTACTTCCGCACTGGATCCCGAAATGGTAGGAGAAGTGCTGGAGGTTATGAAGGAACTGGCAGAAAGTGGTATGACCATGGTGGTCGTAACTCATGAGATGGGATTCGCCAGAGAAGTAGGTACGAAGGTGCTCTTTATGGATGGCGGTAATATCGTGGAGGAGAATACTCCCCAGGAGTTCTTTACCAATCCCCAGAGCCCTAGATTACAGGAATTCTTATCCAAGGTGCTGTAGGAACAGCATCGCATGTAAAAATGCAGGAACGGAGATCCGGAATGATCACAATATCTTTGTGTATGATTGTAAAAAATGAAGAACGGATCCTGAAAAGGTGTCTGGACAGTGTCGCGGATCTGGTGGATGAGATCATTATTGTGGATACGGGATCTACGGATGCCACGAAGTGTGTCGCAGCCGGATACACCGATAAAATATACGATTTCACATGGATCGATGATTTTAGTGCAGCGAGAAACTTTGCATTTTCCAAAGCTACGAAAGAATATATTTACTCCGCGGATGCGGATGAGGTGCTTTCGGAAGAGAACCGGCAAAGGTACCGGCTGTTAAAGGAAACATTGCTTCCGGAGATTGAGATTGTCCAGATGAAATACGGTAATCAGCTGCAAAACGGCACGGTGTATAATTTTGATGAAGAATATCGTCCAAAATTATTCCGAAGACTGCGAAACTTCGTGTGGGAAGAACCGATCCATGAAACCGTACGATTGGAACCGGTAGTCTATGACAGTGATATTGTCATCACCCATATGCCGGAGCAGAATCATGCCGGCAGAGATCTGGCAAATTTCCGCAAACAGATCGCACACGGAAGACAGCTTTCCCGAAGGCTGTACGGAATGTATGCCAGGGAACTGTTTCTGGCGGGAGAAGCACAGGATTTCCTGCAGGCGGAAAATTATTTCCGGGCAGAAGCTGCCTCCCCGGACAGAAGTGCGGATGAGATCACGGAAGGTTGCTGTGTAGCAGCGAGAGCGGCCAGACTGCGGGGAGACACCGTGGCTTTTTTCAAACACACCTCCAAAGTGATTGCCGGGGACGGCTGTTCGGAGATCTGCTGTGAACTGGGACAGTTTTATGAAGAAGCGGAAGATTTCGAAGAAGCGGCGGTCTGGTATTATAATGCGGCCTATGAGACACAACCGGTACTGGCGCTTAGAAGCGCGGGAGAAGAACCCTTGCAGGGATTGATCCGCTGCTATGAGCAGCTGGGATTTCCTGAACAGGCGAGGAGTTATGCCGAAGAGTTAAAACAGCGACAGAACCAAAAATAGATAACCGCCCGGCACACAGGGCAAAACAGTAAGGAATAAAGTGTGCGGAATGAGGAGTAAACAGAAATTATGAAGTGGGAAGAAAACGTACGCAAGGTGGTTCCTTATGTGGCAGGAGAACAGCCGAACCGCCCGAACATGATCAAGCTGAATACGAATGAGTGTCCTTATCCTCCCGCCCCCGGGGTGCGTAGGGCGGCAGAAAATATGGAAAGTGCGGCATTGCGGCTGTATCCGAATTCGAATGCACAACCTCTGGTGGACGAGCTGGCTTCGTATTATGGTGTAAAACCGGAACAGGTATTTGTAGGCGTGGGATCCGATGATGTATTGTCCATGGCATTTCTGACATTTTTCAACAGTGGGAAGCCGATCCTGTTCCCGGATGTGACTTATTCCTTTTATGATGTATGGGCGGATCTGTACCGGATCCCGTATCATACCTGTGCACTGGATGAGAACTGGCATATTAACCCGGAGGATTACAAGCAGCCCAACGGTGGTGTGATCTTCCCCAATCCCAATGCGCCCACCGGTGTGGAGGAATCTCAGGAACTGGTCGAAGAGATCCTGCAGGCCAATCCGGATGTGGTAGTGATCGTGGATGAAGCGTATGTGGATTTCGGCGGTAAGAGTGCATTGCCCTTACTGGAAAAATATGAAAATCTTCTGGTGGTACAGACTTTTTCCAAGTCCAGAGCCATGGCAGGAATGCGTATCGGCTTCTGCATCGGTAATGAGAAGCTGATCCACTACCTGAATGATGTAAAATTTTCCTTTAACTCTTATACCATGAACCTGCCTTCACAGGTCATGGGCGTGGAAGCCGTAAAGGATGATGCCTATTTTAAAGAGACCACGGCAAAGATCGTGGCCACCAGAGAGCGGACCAAGAAAGAACTGGCGGAACTTGGCTTTACCTTCCCGGATTCCAAAGCGAATTTTATTTTTGCCTCTCATAAAGAAGTTCCTGCGGAAGAACTGTTTCAGGCACTTCGAGGGGCAGATATTTATGTCAGACACTGGAACAAACCCAGAATTGCCAATTCCCTGCGTATCACCATTGGTACGGATGAGGAAATGGACAGCCTGATTGCTTTTTTGAAGGAATACCTTCAGAAACGGGCATAATGAAACAACAGAATGAAATTAAAAGAATTGGAGTAAACGCATGTTAAAAAAATATTTGATGATTTTTCTGGTATCTATGGTTCCCCTGATTGAGCTGCGAGGTGCTATTCCTATTGCGGTTGGAATGAGCCTTCCTTTGCTTCCCAGCTACATTATCTGTATTCTGGGAAATATGCTTCCGGTACCCATTATCTTCTTTTTTGCCAGAAAAGTACTGGAATGGGGCGCGGACAAGCCGGTGATCGGCAAGTTTTTCACCTTCTGTCTGGAAAAAGGACACAAGGGCGGTCAGAAGCTGCAGGCCAAAGCGGGCAGAGGACTGTTCGTGGCACTGCTTCTTTTCGTGGGAATTCCCCTTCCCGGGACCGGTGCATGGACCGGCACTCTGGCAGCCAGCCTGTTAGACATGGATTTCAAGTCCAGCGTCATTGCGGTAATGTGCGGTGTGGTTCTGGCAGGTGTGATCATGGGACTGCTCAGCATGGGAGTCTTTGGTGCATTGGGGACTATTTTCTAAAAAACTGGAGATGCTGTAACTATGGAGAATACAGAAGAGATCTATACAGATTTTGCAAGAGTATATGACGAACTGATGGACAACACCCCCTATGAGACGTGGTGTGACCGACTGGATCAGCTGATCGCTGCTTACGGTGTGTCGAAACCGGAGCGGGATGCGGAAGGAATTCTGGATTCCGAGCGGAATCTGGTGGTGGATCTGGGCTGTGGCACCGGCACTCTGACAGAGCTGCTATATCAAAAAGGATATGACTGCATTGGTGTAGACAATTCCGAAGAAATGCTTAATATTGCCATGGAGAAAAAGGCAGAGAGCGGTTCGGAAATTCTCTATCTGCATCAGGATATGCGGGAACTGGATCTGTATTCCACCGTGGGAACTGTGATCAGTGTATGTGACTCCGTGAATTATATTCTGGAAGAAGAGGAACTGCTGCAGGTGTTCGGCCTGGTGAACAACTATCTCTATCCCGGTGGCATTTTTATCTTTGATTTCAATACGGATTACAAATACCGGGAAGTCATCGGCAACACGACGATCGCGGAGAACCGGGAGGATTGCAGTTTTATCTGGGAAAATTATTATGATCCGGAAGAAGAGATCAACGAGTATGATCTGACAGTCTTTGTCCAGGAAGAAGGTGATACCTTCCACAGATTTACCGAGACGCATCTGCAACGGGGGTATACCGTAGAGCAGATGAGGGGACTTGTGGAACAGGCCGGACTGAAGATTCTGGAGATTATGGATTCCGATACCGGTGAGGCGGCGACGGAGACCAGTGAACGAGTATATATCGTAGCAAAAGAGCAGCAGAAAGAGCTGTAGACAGAAAGGTATGTGGAATAAATGAAAGATTATATGGTACGTGCAACAGCGGCAAACGCGCAGATTCGTGCTTTTGCCTGCACGACGAGAGAGACGGTGGAGACTGCAAGAGCGTCTCACAATACCAGCCCCGTGGTAACGGCGGCACTGGGAAGACTGCTCAGTGCCGGAGCCATGATGGGAAGCATGTTAAAGGGTGACGATGAACTGATCACACTGCAGATCAAAGGAGACGGTCCCATTGGCGGCCTGACGGTTACAGCAGATATGAACGGTCATGTAAAGGGCTATGCCAATGTGCCCGATGTGATCCTGCCGGCCAATGCCCAGGGAAAACTGGATGTGGGTGGTGCTGTGGGCGCAGGTGTCTTAAGTGTGATCCGCGATATGGGACTGAAAGATCCTTATGTAGGACAGACGGAGCTGCAGACCGGCGAGATCGCAGAGGATCTGACCTATTATTTTGCGGTATCCGAACAGGTGCCCTCCGTGGTAGGTCTGGGGGTACTGATGAACAGGGACAATACGGTCAGACAGGCCGGCGGTTTCATCGTACAGCTGATGCCTTTTGCAGAAGAGGAAGTAATCAGTAAACTGGAAGAGAATATCAAGAATCTCTCTTCCGTGACGACCATGCTGGATGCCGGTAAGACTCCGGAGGGAATGCTGGAAGTACTGCTTTCCGGAATGGATCTGGAGATCACCGATACCCTTCCTGTGGAATTTTCCTGCAATTGCAGTAAAGACAGAGTGAGAAAAGCGCTGATCAGCATCGGAAGAGAAGAATTGCAGTCCATGATCGACGATGGAGAGACAATCGAAGTGAACTGCCATTTTTGTAATAAAAACTATAACTTTACCGTGGATGAATTGAAACAGATGATCCAGTAACGGATACAGTAAAGCGAGGAAGTTTATGAAACAGGGATTTGTCAAGGTAGCATCCGCCACGCCGAAGATCCGGGTGGCGGATCCGGTCTATAATGCACAGGTGATCTGTGCACAGGCAAAAGAAGCGGCAGAGCATGGAGCGAAGATCGTAGTGTTTCCGGAATTATGCATTACCGGATACACCTGCAACGATCTTTTTTTGCAAAATCTTCTGTTGGAAAAGGCAAAAGAAGCACTGCTTACGATCGCGGAGGAGACCGGGCAGCTGGAAATGTTACTTCTGGTGGGGCTTCCCGTGGAGAAGGACGGTCGCCTGTACAATGTGGCTGCGGTATTGTACCGGGGCAGGATACTGGGAATGATTCCCAAGAAAAATATCCCTATGTATGCGGAATTCTATGAAGGCAGACATTTCACACCGGGAGAGGAAGCGGTGACAGATTACCGTCTGGGAAAACAGGAAATTCCTTTTGGAACGAATCTTCTGTTTCGATGTGAGGAGCTTCCGGAACTGGTATTGGGATGCGAGATCTGCGAGGATCTGTGGGTGGCAGAGCCTCCTTCTACTTCACATGCACTGATGGGAGCCACGGTGATTGCCAATCTGTCGGCTTCCAATGAGACGGTTTCCAAGGACGATTACCGTACCCTTCTGGTAAAATCCTCCAGTGCAAGACTTCTGTGCGGGTATATCTATACCTCTGCCGGAGAAGGAGAATCCACGCAGGATCTGGTCTTCGGGGGACATGATCTGATAGCGGAAAACGGAACGCTGCTGGCACAGTCCGCCCGCTTTACTACGGGAATTCTCTACGCAGATCTGGATGTGTTCAAAATAAGCAGTGAGCGTAGACGCATGGGAACCTTTGGAAAGAGACCGATGAAGCCCTATCTCACGATTCCTTTTTCCATGCAGCTGACCGGGACAAAGCTGGATCGAAAGTTCGCGGCACATCCCTTTGTGCCGGAAGATATGACAGAACGCAATCGGAGATGTGAGGATATTTTATCCATTCAGGCATGCGGACTGAAAAAGCGATACGAACATATCGGATGCAGGACGGCGGTCCTTGGAATCTCCGGGGGACTGGATTCCACGCTGGCACTTCTGGTCACGGTACGCACCTTTGATCTGCTGGGACTTCCGAGGGCGGGAATCATTGCAGTGACCATGCCCTGCTTCGGAACAACGGACCGGACTTATGAGAATGCCTGCCTGCTGGCGAAGACGCTGGGAACCACACTGCGGGAAGTGGATATCCGGGAATCGGTGACCAGACATTTCACGGATATCGGACAAGATATGGAGTGCCATGATGTCACCTATGAGAACGGACAGGCCAGAGAACGTACCCAGGTGCTCATGGATATTGCCAACAAGGAAAATGCGCTGGTCATCGGCACGGGAGATATGTCGGAGCTGGCGTTAGGGTGGGCCACCTATAACGGAGATCATATGTCCATGTATGGTGTCAACGCGGGAGTACCCAAGACGCTGGTAAGACATCTGGTGGCTTATTATGCGGATACCTGCAATAATGCAGAGCTTGCCACAGTATTGAAGGATGTGCTGGACACACCGGTGAGTCCGGAACTGCTTCCCCCGGTGGAGGGGAACATCACACAGAAGACGGAAGATCTGGTGGGCCCTTATGAACTGCACGACTTTTTCCTATATTATATGTTGCGTTGCGGATATGCACCGGACAAGATCTACCGGATCGCAAGGGAAACATTCCGGGGAAAATATGATGATCCGACGATCCGGAAGTGGCTGAAGAATTTTTACCGTAGATTTTTCACACAGCAGTTTAAGCGTTCCTGCCTGCCGGACGGGCCGAAGGTGGGAAGTGTGGCGCTGTCTCCCAGAGGAGATCTGCGGATGCCGTCCGATGCCTGTGCCCGGATCTGGCTGGATCAACTGGAAAAAATATAAAAATATTGTTAAAATTTCGTCGAAATTCTTAATTTTCTGTTTTTTACTTGAAATGGAAAACGGGAAATCGTATATTATAGCTGTACCAATTTTGGAGGACACGTGGAGGAATAAATATGACTAAGGCGGAGATTTTAAAAAAAGAGATTTTAAGACAGTATCGTAGTGTCAGACAGTTTGCCATGGAGATGAACATTCCCTACAGTACACTGGTGACTGCACTGGAGCGCGGAATTGAAGGGATGGCGTACGGAACAGTGATCAAGATGTGTGACAAGCTGAGCCTGAACCCGGTGGATTTCTCTTCTCTGGAGAGAGATGCTTCTCTGGGAGCACAGCTTCTGGAAAACCGTGTTATGCAGAACTATGTAAAGCTGAACCAGACGGGCAGAGATAAGATCCTGGAGCTGATGGATGACTTTGTACAGATTGATAAGTACAAGGCTAAATCCAAAAAGACAAAATAAGAAAACATAAGCAGAAATAAAAATAACAGCTACTGTTGCAATCCCCCGGGAGGGATCAGCAGTAGCTGTTAAACATCATGCCGCTATAAGCACTGGTGATATAAGGACTGGCAAAATTGTGACCGGGATTTTTGTAGGCCACAATTTTTTTGTCTACATAATCCATAGGATTCAGAGCAACCTGATCGCTCTTGTGTAAAAGCGAGCTGCTGAATTCCTTCAGAACATTGAAACCGGACAGGTCATTTCCGGATTCTGCAGCGGCCTGCTGCAATTTTTCATCATTGACAGAAAGAATACCATCCTCCTGCAGATGCATTCCCATGCTTTCCAGAGATGTACCGTAGCGGGAAGCAATCGAGGAAAATTCCCGGACCAGTTGCTTGCTTCGTGACTGCGTATCCAGGTAGGAGGAGGCTGTTTTGATAAATTCATTATAACTGCCTACCAGCTGGACGATATTGTCTGTGATGGATTCGGTATCTGTTTTCAGACCGACATGCGTGGGCTGATCCTCCGGACTGACAGCTTTTAGCTGTACATCAAACATCTTTCCTATGGTAAAGTGGTTGGAAGAAGCGGTACGCTCTTCACCATTGAGGAGAAAGCTTGCGTTGCCGGCGGGACGGCTGACATAATTCAGCCCCAGATAATCCACAACACCGGAAGTCTTGCTGGTATGATCATCACTGACCTGGAAATGATATGCCTTGCCGTTGGGTACACCGGTGGCATCCGATGTCAGCCGGAGTGCATAACGGGAATCGGATTCCGCAACATCTGCCGAGATGCCGATATCCGCATTGTTGATCAGACGGGACAGACGTTCCGTGATCTGTCGGTTCGTATCACCATCACCGATATTGAACTGGAATTCATAGTTCATATCGTTGATCGCAATATCAAAAGAATAGGTTGCGGGAGAAAGTGTGGTTGCCAGGTCTGGAAGAAAATAGCCCAGATTTTCCTGGGGAGTGGCCAACTGTTTTACCTCGATATCAAATTCCGGGGAAACTCCGGCAGTGGTATCGGAACCCACATAAGTGGCCTCCACGATATCATTATCTGTGGAATAGGCACTTTTTTTTCGGAATAATCCATCCTTTTCCAGTCCGCCAATCTGGGCGATTGTATTGTGCAACTCGCGGGCATTCTCCTTCAGATCAACAGCGTAATGCTGTGTATCCTTGCTGGTAGTAGGAAGATACCAGGGAGCATCCTTGTTCAGCTTCACAATGGAATTATATACACTGCGAAGTTCGCTCTTTTTATGAGTATCGTATTTAGTAATCTGTCTTGACGCATAGGCAGTCAGATAATTATTATAGACGGTGTTCATGATCGCACTCATAGGTATCTCCTTTCTTCCCTGCGGATGGATCGGGGATGGAAAAATCCAGTACCCCACTTTTATGCGACCATTATAGCATAATAAATAAGAAGAAACAAGAAAAATAGTGGGATTTTTGGGAAAACAGTTGACGAAGACCGCGGATTATGTTATAGTATCCAAGCGAGATGAGATTTAGGTCTTTTTTTTATGCTTAAATTTAGAGATCAGAAAACACGTGGAGGTAGAAAAATGCGTACAAAAATTACTTTAGCATGTACCGAGTGCAAGCAGCGTAACTACAATACTACCAAGGATAAGAAGACTCATCCTGATAGAATGGAAACCAAGAAGTATTGTAGATTCTGCAAAACACATACATTGCACAAAGAAACCAAATAATCAGCCGTTCTAGTATTGGAGGTCGAAATGGGAGATTCCGCAGAAAAACAGAAGCGCCCCAGTTTCTTTAAAGGCGCAAAAGCTGAATTTAAGAAAATTTCATGGCCGGACAGACAATCAACATTGAAACAATCCGTAGCGGTTGTTGCAATATCAGTTGTAGTGGGTGTGATTATTGCGGTTCTGGATTACTTTATCCAGTTCGGCGTAAACTTCTTAACATCATTATAGAGCGAGGGTGATTGTATGGCAGAGGCAAAATGGTATGTAGTCCATACCTATTCAGGATATGAAAACAAGGTCAAAGCCAATATTGAGAAGACCATAGAGAACAACAAGAGCCTGGCAGAACAGATCCTTGAGGTAAGAGTTCCCATGCAGGATGTCGTAGAACTGAAAGACGGCGCCCGCAAGACGGTCTCCAAGAAAATGTTCCCCGGTTATGTGCTCCTCAACATGGAGATGAACGATGATACCTGGTATGTCGTTCGTAATACCCGTGGTGTGACCGGTTTCGTAGGTCCCGGAAGTAAACCTGTACCTCTTACAGAAGCTGAGATGAAGCCTTTGGGCATTAAGACCGAGAATGTATCCATCGACTTTGGTGAAGGCGACAGCATTGCTGTCGTGGCCGGAAGGATACCGTCGGCGTGGTGCAGAAACTGGACTATGGCAAACAGACAGCTACGATCAATGTAGAAATGTTTGGAAGAGAGACCCCTGTGGAAATCAGCTTTGCAGAGGTCAGAAAGCTTTAATAAGCTTACAAGGATATTTTTTCTCACGGACAATTCCGGAGATAAAATATAAAACTCTCGGAAACCGCAAGGCGAAGAGAGTGGCAGCATGAAAGGAACGCATGTCGTTCCAGTGGGAGCAGGAGGCGAGCAACAAGGCAGCCTGCGCCGAATTACCACATTATAGGAGGTGCCACAATGGCAAAGAAAGTAGAAGGATATATCAAGTTACAGATCCCTGCCGGCAAAGCAACACCGGCTCCCCCTGTTGGTCCTGCACTTGGACAGCACGGGGTTAACATCGTTGAATTTACCAAGCAGTTCAACGCAAGAACAGCAGACAAGGGAGATCTTATCATCCCTGTAGTTATTACTGTATATGCAGACAGAAGCTTTAGTTTCGTTACAAAGACTCCCCCTGCAGCAGTACTGTTAAAGAAAGCCTGCAACATCAAGTCCGGTTCCGGCGTTCCCAACAAGACCAAGGTAGCTACCATTTCCAAGGCTAAGGTTCAGGAAATCGCTGAGATGAAGATGCCGGATCTGAATGCAGCAAGCCTGGAAGCAGCTATGAGCATGATCGCTGGTACTGCACGCAGCATGGGTATTGTTGTTGAGGAGTAACTTATAAATATTTGGGAGGCAATGAATAAAATATTGCCGCTGGAACCTAGGAGGTAAAATAATGAAACATGGTAAGAAATATACCGAAGCTGCCAAGCTGGTAGATCGTGCTACATTCTATGAGCCCAACGATGCTATCGCTCTGGTTAAGAAAACTGCAACTGCTAAATTCGATGAGACCATCGAAGTTCACATCAGAACCGGTTGTGACGGACGTCACGCTGAGCAGCAGATCCGTGGCGCAGTTGTACTGCCTAACGGAACTGGTAAGACTGTAAAAGTTCTGGTATTCGCAAAGGGCGATAAGATCAACGAGGCTGAGGCTGCAGGCGCTGATTATGTTGGTGGCGAGGAGCTGATCCCGAAGATCCAGAACGAAGGATGGCTGGACTTCGACGTTGTAGTAGCAACCCCTGATATGATGGGTGTTGTAGGTCGTCTGGGTAAGGTTCTCGGACCTAAGGGCTTAATGCCTAACCCTAAGGCTGGTACCGTAACCATGGATGTAACCAAGGCAGTTAATGATATCAAAGCCGGTAAGATCGAGTACAGACTTGATAAGACCAACATCGTGCATGTTCCCGTAGGTAAGGCTTCTTTCTCTGAGGAAGCTCTGCAGGAGAACTTCAACGCACTTATGGACGCTATCGTAAAGGCTAAGCCCAGCGCATTAAAGGGTCAGTATCTGAGAAGCATCACTCTGACCAGCACCATGGGACCTGGCGTTAAGGTTAGCGTAGCAAAGTTCTAATCTGATCTCTAATCTAATTAGATAACGAACGCTTGAGAGCTGCTTCACTGTTTACAGTGAAGCAGCTCTTTTTTACATTCGGAATCTGTTGAAAATGAAATTGCATCGTGATAGAATGAAGTTCACCCCATGTGGGTATAGTAAGCAAAAAAAGAGAAGGAGAAACCATTATGAACAAATACCAGGGAACCCAGACGGAGAAAAATCTCCAGGCAGCATTTGCCGGAGAATCTCAGGCACGTAACAAATATACTTATTTTTCATCTGTAGCAAAGAAGGAAGGCTATGAGCAGATCGCGGCAATTTTCCTGAAGACAGCGGATAACGAGAAAGAACATGCAAAAATGTGGTTCAAGGAACTGAACGGCATCGGTGACACCAAAGCAAATCTTGCCGCAGCATCCGAAGGTGAGAATTTCGAGTGGACGGATATGTATGAAGATTTTGCGGTAACTGCCGAGAATGAGGGATTCCCCGAACTGGCTCAGAAATTCCGTATGGTCGGCGAAATCGAGAAGCATCATGAGGAAAGATACCGTGAACTTCTGAAGAATGTAGAGACGGCAAAGGTATTCGAGAAGAGTGAAGTAAAGGTATGGGAGTGCCGCAACTGCGGACATATCGTGGTAGGCACCAAGGCACCGGAGGTTTGCCCCGTATGTAACCATCCCCAGAGTTATTTTGAAATTCATGCAGAAAATTATTAAATAATCCTTGACAAGCGCGGTCTCCTATGCTATCCTGTCTAAGGTTGTAAAACCATGCCGAAGACAGCAGGTGCAAGGGAGACCGAGCGTAAGTCCTGCCGAGGAGATAAGTATGATTATGTCATCTCTCTGTGTCTTCACAGGGAGGTTTTTTATTTTATTCTTCTTATCGGCACAAAATCTATAAGGAGGTAAAGAAATGGCAAAAGTTGAATTAA
Organism: Acetatifactor sp.; assembly: GCA_050873925.1. Classification (GTDB taxonomy): domain Bacteria; phylum Bacillota; class Clostridia; order Lachnospirales; family Lachnospiraceae; genus Acetatifactor. The sequence goes on along the minus strand of JBNMJR010000038.1, from coordinate 1,978 downwards.
AACAGCCTGTAGTAGAAGAGATTTCTGCTGGTATCAAGGATGCCCAGTCTGTAGTTCTGGTAGACTACCGTGGACTTACTGTTGAGCAGGATACCCAGTTACGTAAGAGCTTACGTGAGGCAGGAGTTACCTACAAGGTTTACAAGAACACCATGATGAACTTCGCGTTCAAGGGTACACAGTTCGAAGGTCTGTCCGAGTATCTGGAAGGACCCAGCGCAATGGCTTACTCTACCGAGGATGCAACCGCTCCTGCAAGAGTACTGGCTCAGTTCGCTAAGACTGCTGATAAGCTTGAGATCAAGGCCGGTGTGGTAGAAGGTACTGTTTATGATGCTAAGGGTATGGCTGCAATCGCTAACATCCCTTCCAGAGACGTACTCATCTCCAAACTGCTTGGCAGCTTACAGAGTCCTATCACCAATTTTGCACGTGTTATGAATCAGCTGGCTGAAAAAGGCGGCGCAGCAGCTTGTGAAGCAGCGGCACCCGCTGAAGAGGCACCCGCAGCTGAATAATAGTTGCAACTAATTGACAATCAATCAAAATATTTCAAATGGAGGAAATTAAAATGGCTAAATTAACAGCACAGGAATTAATCGATGCTATCAAAGAGTTATCTGTATTAGAGTTAAATGATCTCGTAAAGGCTTGCGAGGAGGAGTTCGGCGTATCTGCAGCAGCTGGTGTTGTTGTAGCAGCAGCTGGCCCTGCTGAAGCAGCAGAAGAGAAGACCGAGTTCGACGTAGAGCTGACCGAGGTTGGCGCTGAGAAGGTTAAGGTTATCAAGGTTGTTCGTGAAGTAACCGGTCTGGGCCTGAAGGAAGCTAAGGACGTAGTTGACGGAGCTCCTAAGGTTGTTAAGGAAGGCGCTTCTAAGGAAGAGGCTGAGGACATCAAGAAGAAGCTTGAGGAAGTTGGCGCAAAGGTTACTCTGAAGTAATTTTTAACCAGTATATGACGGACCATGTGCCGGCACCTGCCGGTACATGGTTTTTCTTATTCGCATCTGTCAGTTATTAATTTTTAGAAATATCTATTCTTTTTAAATAATTCAAAATATTTCCTTGACGTATTTCCAACATTGTGCTATTATGGATAGTGCACTATTGTGCGGTGCTATGCTTATTTGTCATGCCAAAAAATTGGCGTTTATATATACTGCATTGTTGCCGACGCAAAATAGGCTTTAAATCTGAAAGAACGGGGTGAAATGTCAATGGAAAAGAACAGAATACGTCCGATTGCCGGTACCAAGGTTATGCGTATGAGTTATTCAAGACAAGAAGAGGTTTTAGAGATGCCCAATCTGATCGAGGTCCAGAAGGACTCCTATCAGTGGTTTTTAGACGAAGGCTTGAAGGAAGTCTTTGACGACATCTCTCCGATCGCCGATTACAGCGGTGCCTTAAGTCTGGAATTTGTGGATTTTGAACTCTGCAAGGACGACGTGAAGTATTCTATCGAAGAGTGTAAAGAGAGAGATGCTACCTTTGCGGCACCTCTTAAGGTTAAGGTTCGCCTTTATAACAAGGAGAAGGAAGAGATCAGTGAGCATGAGATCTTCATGGGTGATCTTCCGCTGATGACTGAGACCGGTACTTTCGTAATCAACGGCGCAGAACGTGTTATCGTCAGCCAGTTGGTTCGTTCTCCCGGTATCTACTACGGAATCGGACATGATAAGATCGGTAAGAAGCTCTTCTCCTGTACCGTGATCCCGAACCGTGGTGCATGGCTGGAGTACGAGACGGATTCTAATGATGTCTTCTACGTACGTGTGGACAGAACCCGTAAGGTTCCCATCACCGTATTGATCCGGGCACTGGGTATTGGCACCAATGATGAGATCCGTGAACTCTTCGGTGATGAGCCTAAGATCGAGGCAAGCTTTACCAAGGACACTGCTGAAAACTATCAGGAGGGTCTGTTAGAGTTATACAAAAAGATCCGTCCCGGTGAGCCTTTAAGTGTTGAG